>JAFEEP010000474.1 GCA_018241045.1 Pseudomonadota bacterium
CACCGCCAGCGGGTCGAGGGAGAGCGGCCAGGGCTCGCGTGGATCGACGGGGCAAAAGCGACCATCCATCGCAATCAAGTCCCGCAGGGCCGATCTGCAGCTAGAAACAGCAAACGTCGATTCGGCGCCGCCGTTGGGTTACTGACCCGTACATGTATCTGACGTGGGCGTTTCCCCTTAACCCGCTCAGCGGCTCAGCGAACCGCCTGCGACAGTCTCGTATCGACCCAGACCGGGCATCCGGACTTCCCCGAAGCCGCCGCTGAGGCACGGGGGCCTTCTGTGAGTTTCGCTGCCACGAAGCTGCCGTTCGTGACCTCACAACTCCGGCCATAACGAGACGTAGGCGCACCGAAATTTCGGAGTCTGCAAACGCCCGGTAACTGATCATGAACCGGCCGCCGGCCCATTCTGATTAGCCGGGCCAGCTCCTGCGAGAGCCGACGGTCAATTCTGACCTCGCCATCCCCCTGCTACAGAGCGAAGCTGTGCCGTATGCAGACCGAATGCATACAATACCAAGGCGCGCCAATGGCTTCCGAAAGTTGCACACAGCAGCCCTCATCGGACATTGACCGCGTTGCCGTTGCCAGCGACCTGGATGCCGGCTGCACCGTCGCCGGAGACGCTTTTTGCCTGCGTCACTCCAAGGCTCTCGGGCGTCAATTCACCGAGTAGAGCGGCGAGTTCCTCTGCAAGCGGCGGTTCTGCCTCCAGCGCCTTGCGCAGCTGAACTCGCAATGTTGCCTGCACATTCCCGTCCTGCGGCTGCGCGCGCAAGTCCTCCAGGGCCTCGTTGGCGCGTCGCCCTGCCAGTTTGTCCTGCAGCCAGCGATACAACCTTCCCGCCCCTTCCGTCGTCGAATCGCCCGCCTTCTTCACAGCCGCCTCCGCGGCCATAGCGAGTTAGGGCGAAAGAATCGACACCGCCGCCGTCGCAAGTGCTGTCACATCCATGGTGCTTCCTCCCCCGCATCGCTCGCAGCTCGCAAACGGAAAAACCCATTTGTCACATCACTCTTCCCCCTGCATCTTCTGGAACTGGGCGACGATCGGCCCCAGGAACGCTTTATGCAATTCGAATGCATGGTCCCGGCAGCATTCCAGGTAGTTTTCCTCCATTCTTTCCATCTGTTGTGCGAACGCCCGCGGATTGCACAAGAACGCGGGCCGCAGCGTCTCCAGCGCCTCGTACGCCGGCGCCAGAGCCCTTTGTGGTTCGCCCAGCTGGCTCAGCAAACGGGCTAGGTTGCTAAGCGACGTCGCCAGGAGCGGGCGGAAGGCGTCCGGGTCCTTAGCCACCGCCTCGCGGCAGAGCTTCACCGCCTTGTGCGCCGGCGCCAGCGCCCTTTGTGGCTTGCCAAGGTTCCTCAGCGAAATGGCCAGATTGTTGAGCGACGCGGCCAAGTCCGGGCCGAAGGCGTCCGCGTTCCTCTTCGCCAGCTTGCGGTAGATCTTTACCGCATCGCGCGCCGGCGCCAGTGCCCCTTGCGGCTCGTCCGCCGCGAGCAGGCAAGCGGCCAGGTCGTTGAGCAACATTGCCAAGTCCGGGCGGAAGGCGTCCGCGTTCCTCTTCGCCAGCTCGCTGCGTATCTCCACCGCCTCGCGTGCCCGCGCCAGCGCCCCTTGCTGGTCGCCCGCCTCGCTCAGGCGGTTGGCCAGGTTGTTAAGCGACATCGCCAGGTCTGGGAGGAAGGCGTGCGGGTTCTTCGCTACCAGATTGCGGCGGACCTCCACCGCCGCGCGCGCCGGTGCCATCGCCCCTTCCCAGTCGCCCACCTTGCTCAGGCGGATGGCCAGTTCGTTGAGCGCGTCCGCCCGGAACGCCTGTGCGCATGGCGTGGGATCGTCCTGCGCGAGGGTTTCCACGATGCGCCGGCTAAGCCGGGTCGCAAACGACCTTAAGATGACGGTCGATTTGGGTACTCGTTGCAGCAAGGCGTTCAGCGTGCCGGCCTCGTCCGCTTCATCCGCCAGTGATTGTAACCAGGTGAGCGGCGGTTCGCGCTCGGCCTGCCCGAAGTCCTGCGCGCAGCGAATCAGCATGTCAGCGACTGCCAGACCCTTCAACTCCCACGCCCGCTTCACGACCCCTGGCGCCGCGCCGCTTCTGTCGAGTACCTCCAGCACGAAGCCCTCGCCCACCGCATCGGGCAGGATCGGTGCGATGGTACCCTCGATGCCCGGCAGAGCTTCGCGCAAGGCATTGGCAATGTCGGCCGGATCGCCGGCGCTGGGGCGGCGCAGCGCCTGCAACTCCGCCGGGACGGCATCGGCGAGCGCCACCCAGTCCAGACCGCCGCAGAGGGTCACGAAGGCCGCCATATGGCAGAGCACCTCGCCGGGCAGACTGCTCGCCTGCGCGTGCTTGGCGAGCCGGGCGCGTTCCTCGCGCGCCACCGCTTTCACCAGCTCGGTCCGGTTGAGGGCAAGCAGGCCCCCGAGACCGGCTTGCGCGGCGCGGCTGGCGGCCATCATGAGATAGAGTGGATCGCCCCCCCAAGTCAGGTTCGCGAGCCGATGATCGAACTGCGGGTCTGCGCCTCCGGCCGGTACCCGCTCGCGGCTGCCCAGCTTCTCCAGCATGGCGTCGAGGACCTGACGGCGCTGCGGCGGGGCGAGCGGCAACAGCTTGACCGGCTGGGGCGGGTCTAGCAGCCCCTGGATAGCATAGGCGCTGACTCCGCCCGCACCGAATGCCGCCTGCCACCAACCGCTGCCGGGGTCGGCGTGGCGTTCGAGGAGCAGCAGCCGCAGCGGCGTGTTGCTCGTGCCGGGATTGCTGGCCAACTCGCCCAGCCAGGCGTTGAGCGATGCGGCACGGGCGGCAGCGTAGTCGATGACCACCAGCGTGTGCCGGCTCCATCCCCAGGTGGCGAGGTTCTGCTGGGCACGGAAGCGACTCAGCTCGGCAGCGGTGAGGAAGCCGGCATCCCAGCCGACGTCTGTCAGGCGGTCGCACAGTTCCATGGCCAGCCGGGTTTTGCCGCTTCCGCCGCCGCCCACGATGACGCGGATGGAGATGGGCGAGGCGCTATTCGCCCAGGCTTCCAGGCCGTTCAGCGTCTCCTCCCGCCCGAATACAGGAATCGCGCGGGCCTGCGCGTAGAGGAGGCCGACGGTGTCCCTGACGGCGAGCTCACCATACCGAACCAGGCTCAGGAGCGGGCGACCGATATCGACCCGGTTGGCATCGCCGAGGATCTGCACGACGATGTTGTAATTGCCGCGCACGACGGCCCGCTGCGGCCGGTCGCGCAGCTTCGGATCGTGCTCGTCCAAACGGAAACCATCGCGCAGGACCAGGGCGCGCAACTCGTCGTGGGACTTGAATTCGTTCCAGTCCTTGCCGCTGCCGCGGATCTCGGCGACGAATTCACGTTGCAATCCTTCCGGGTCGGCGTCGCCGGCTGTGCCGAGGGCGGCGATGAATTCCGGCGCGGCGAAATAGACGTACAGGGGCTTGGGCGCCTCGGCACTTCCGTCGAGCCGTTCGCCGCGGGCGAAGTAGTACTCCCATTGGGTGTAGGAACGGCGCGGCCGACCCGCAGGGCGAGCCGATTGCTCGGGCTCCCACCCGTAGCCATCGCCGATGAGGGCGATGACCCGGTCACACGAGGCGACGTACTGCTCCAGCTTCTCCAGCAACGAGAAGCCATGCTGCTGGAAATCCTCCTGAACGACCACCTCGGCACCAACCGTACTCAGGTCGCTGCGCAGCGCATCGCGGCATGCCTTGAACTGGGAAGATACGGCGGAGAGGAAGATTTTCATGGTCACCGCTTCCCGTGTCTGTGTGTCGCTCGCGCCGATCCGTGGCTGGAGCCAACATGCTTTCATGGCGATTACCGATTTGCAATGAAGCTCCCGACACAGGGCCTGCCGCATACGCCTGCCAGAGGCGCGCAAGGGGCCGCTTTCCAATGCTCCCTTGACCGGAGTCGGGAGGCTAGCGAAGCTTGCATCGCCAGACACTCCATTGGAAAACTGTCAGCAATGGGCGACAAGGCTTGCCTGGTCGGCGCTGTCAGCGACGGAAACATGATCACAATGCTGCCAAATCGCTTCAAAATGTCATCAGGCGCCTTTGGGTCGGGTGGCGACCGACAACTCTTCGGACTCACCGCCGGAAAGCCGACGTTGAAGGTTCGCTTCCCGAAAGCTGCCACTGGCTGGTGAGTCGTTTCGACCCAATCCAGCCGTCGGGCTCTTCGTGGTGCGAACGGCAAGTAACCGAGTGAAGCCGTCACCTCGCATGACATGTTGGGGGACGTGAAATTGGTGCTTCGTTCACGCGTCTGCCGTTCGGTCAAGGCCTTGGACTGACGAAACCCGGCCCGCCAACCCTGACCGTACCCTTTCATTCTTATGACTTAAACGTAATTGCAGGGTCACTGCCCTGTCAGTCGCTGGCTCCTATGATCGAGTCCATGGTTGCTCAAGCATGAGCAGCCAATCTGGACAAGGAGCCCATCATGAAAAAGTCGATCATCGCCGTTCTCGCCGTCTCGGCCATCAGCACCCTTGGATCTTCCGCTGCGTTCGCACATGAAGACTATTCCGAGGGCGGTGCGCTGCACTGGCTCGAGCATGTCCAGGCACGCGCTTCGAGCCCGACTGAGCGAGAGCTGGCTACATATGGATACGCGAGCAACGCCACGCCCTCCCGCACCGTGATCGTTAATGCCGACACGCGCTACATCAACGTCGCCCGGCTCGAGACGGTTGCCCTGAAGATCGGTGACTAGACGGTCAACTGGACCTTCGACACGCTCGGCACGAACAGCTTTCCGCTTTCAAAGGTGGTTCAAGGGGGCGACAAGGTGACTGTCTATCTCGAAGAAAGCCCCCTTTATCGCAGCGGCTCCTGATAGCACCAAGCTTCCCCAGGAGCCAAGGTGGGCAAGGCATCGGGCAATGTTCTAAGGAACACGCCTGATGCCATGTTCAGCAGTCATTTGTAGTTGGGGTCAGCTCACGAAACGGGAAAAATCGTACGCTAAGGTCCGAAGGTGCCCTTTAAGGGGTCGTCTCAGAAAACGGAAAAAAACGTACGTTAAGGGGTAGCCGCCTCTCGGCTA
>JAFEEP010000475.1 GCA_018241045.1 Pseudomonadota bacterium
CGTAGATGAACAGGTCGTAGCCGTCGAAGATCAGCAGCAGGGCGCACAGCGCCATCACCATCCAGTGAAAGGGCGTGAAGCGGGCGTTGTCTATGACGTGGTTGACGTCCAGGGTTTTCATGGTTATCTCCTGATCTATTTTTTCCGGACTGAATCCCTCAGCCCTGTTGCGTGTCGGCCGTCGGCAGTACCGCGACGGCCTTGATTTCCACGATGTAGCCGGACGCGCCGCCGAGCATGTGCGCACCGACCGCCGTCCACGCCGGCAGCGGGTGGGTGCTGAAATAGCGGTTGCGCACCTGCATGAACAAGGGCAGGTCGCGCATGTCGGTGTGGAAGCTCGTCAGATCGACCACATCCGCAAGCGAGGCGCCGGCCTCCTCCAGCACCAGCCGCAGGTTGTCGAACGCCTGCGCCATCTGCGCCTCGCGGCCCTCGACCAGTTGCATAGCCAGGTCGCGGCCGATCTGGCCGGACACATAGACCGTGTTGCCGACCTTGAGCGCAGGGGCATAGCCGATCTTTTCATACACCGCTTCCATTCCCGGCGGAATGACGGCTTTGCGATCACACATGGAGTCTCCTTGCCCGGCGCCATGGCGCTGGTTTTTTGTTGGAATGCAGCAGCGACGGGTCAGCCGTTGTCGCCGCCCGCCACCGGCAGCACCGCGCCGGTGATGTAGGCCGCTTCATCTGACGCCATGAACAGGATCGGCCCCACCTGGTCGTCCAGGCTGCCGTAGCGCTTGAAGAAGCTCGATTCGGTGACCTGCTGCACGGCTTCGCGCATCCAGGCCTGTTCCTG
Organism: Pseudomonadota bacterium; assembly: GCA_018241045.1. Lineage (GTDB taxonomy): Bacteria > Pseudomonadota > Alphaproteobacteria > Sphingomonadales > Sphingomonadaceae > Novosphingobium. The sequence goes on from JAFEEP010000475.1 coordinate 806, forward strand.
CGCGCTGTCGCCGGCGGCATTGCGCGGAATGCGCCGGGGCGGCGCGCTGGTGCCGCCCGGCGCGGTCGCGACGACGCGGATGTTGTGCTCGGCGTACTCCATCGCCAGCGACTGCGTCAGCGCGTTGACACCGCCCTTGGCCGCCGAATACGGCACACGGCGGATCCCGCGCGTGGCGTTCGACGAGACGTTGACGATGGTGCCGCCGCCGCGCGCCAGCAGATGCGGCAGCACCGCATGGCAGGCATACAGCGTGGGCATCAGCGAGCGGCGGATTTCCGCGTCGATCTGCGCGGGCTCGAACTCGGCATACGGGCGCATGCGGATGGCGCCGCCCACGCCGTTGATCAGGATGTCGATGCCGCCGAAAGCCTCGGCGGCAAACGCCATGGCCGCGCGCGCGCCCTCGTAGGTTTCGAGATCGGCGACGAAGCCCAGCGCATTGGCGCTGCCTGCCTCGGCGGCCACGTCGGCGACGAAATCGGCGCGGTCAACCAGCAACACCTTGCCGCCCTCGGCCACGGCGCGCAGTGCGACGCCACGGCCAATGCCCTGGGCAGCGCCGGTGACAATCATCGTCTTGCCTGCGAATCGCTGGTTCATGCGCCGGCTCCCACATGCACCGGGCTCGGGTGGTTCGGGGTGAACTTCTCATAATGGAAGCTCGCCGGCTCCAGCCCCTGGGCCTTGAAGTGCTTCTGCACGGCCTCCACCATGGGCGGCGGGCCGCACAGATACACGTCCACATTTCCGGCATGCAGTGTCTCGGGCGGCATGTGCTGGGTCACATAGCCCTGGCGCACATGCGTGGTCTGCGCATCGGCCACGCAGGTGCTGAACGTGAAGCCGGGGATGCGGGCGGCATAGGCTTCCAGCCGGTCCACCATCACCAGGTCCTGGTCGCGCGTGACACCGTAGATCAGGTGCACGGGCTGATTCACGCCCTGCACAGCCAGCACTTCGAGCATCGACAGGAAAGGCGCCAGCCCCGTGCCGCCCGCCAGGAACAGCAGCGGCCGCGTCACCGCGCGCAGGTAAAAGCTGCCCAGCGGCCCCGTCATCTCCAGCGCCTGCCCGGCCTGGGCAGTGCCGAGCCAGCCGCTCATCAGGCCGCCGGGCACCTGCTTGATCATGAACGTCATGCGCTGCGCGCCGGGCGCGGAGCTGAACGAGTACGAGCGGTGCTGCCCGCTGCCGGGCACGCCGATGTTGACGTACTGGCCCGGCAGGAACACGGGCGCCGCGTCCGGAACATCCAGCACCAGCTCGTAGGCGGCATCGCCAAAGGCAGCGGCCTGCGCCACGATGGCGCTGAACGCGGCCGTCCCCGTCTTGCAGGCGGTCGATGGCACGGGCACGGCGATCACGCAGTCCGACTTCGGAATCATCTGGCAGGTCAGCACCAGGCCCTCGGCGGCTTCGTCCTCGGTCAGCGCGTCCTCGATGTAGTCGTCGCCCATATCGTAGGCGCCGCTTTCGGCCTTGCATTTGCAGGTGCCGCAAACGCCGTCGGAGCAGTCCATGGGCAGGTTGATGCGGTTGCGGAAGGCCGCATCCAGCACCTTCTCGTTGGCCCCGCAGTCCACGAAGCGGGTCACCCCGTCCTCGAAGTTCAGGGCGATGCGATAGCTGTTCATCGTGTCTCTCTCCGGGCGTCAGATGTGATAGACATCGATGACCTGGCGGATGTAGTCGCTCTTCAGGACGATCTTCTTGCGCGCGATCAGGAACCCACCTTCCACCTTGCGCAGCGTGGCGAAAACGGCGCCAAAGAAGTGGTCGGTCTGCTTGTAGCGGTGGCTCAGCGTATGGAAGTTGTAGCGCACGTCCACCGCATCGCCGCGCTCGGCCAGCACTTCCACGTTGGTCAGCATATGGTTGGTGCGCGGCTCGGGCATCGAGGCGCTGGAGCGCTCCGTCTTGATGCGGAAGACCCGATCCTCCAGCCCGTTGCGGTCGGGGTAGTAGATCAGCGAGATTTCGCTTTGCGGGTCTTCGGTCAGCTGGTCGTCGTCGTCCCAGGCGGGCATCCAGTATTCGGCGTCCGGGGCGTACAGCTCCAGCCAGGGCTCCCATTCGCGGTCATCCAGGTGGCGCGCCTCGCGGTAGAGGAAGGCGCAGACGGCGTTGTAGTCGTGGCTATGGCTGCTCATGGCTTGGCTCCTTCACGTTCCTGCTGCACGGCCTGGCGCATGGTCTTGGCCCAGTATTCGTGCTGGCGCACGAACAGGCCCTCGTCCTCGCTGCGCTCGCCGCTGAGCAAGGGCTTCATGCCCATTTTTTTGGCGTTCTCGTCGGGGCCATCGATCCACAGCGGCGCGCCGCGGCTCATGTCGTTCCAGCGCACGGCCGTGCCCGCGTAGCCGGCCTGGCAGGCGCGGAACTCTTCCAGGTCGTCCGCCGTGCCCATGCCGGAGACGTTGAAGAAGTCCTCGTACTGGCGGATGCGGATGGCGCGGTCCTTGGCGCTCTCGCCCTTGGGGCCGAAGCAGAAGATGCTGACCTCGGTCTGGTTCACGTTCAGGGGCCGCACGACGCGGATCTGCGTGCCGAACTGGTCCATCAGGAACACGTTCGGGTACAGGCACAGATTGCGCGTCTGGCCGACGATGAAGTCGGCGCGCTCCTGGCCTACGCGCTCGGCGAGGGCCTCGCGCTGGTTCCAGATCGGGCGCACCTCGGGGTTCAAGGTGTTGGTCCACAGCAGGATATGGCCGTTCTCGAAGCCATAGACGCCGGCGACCGATTTGCTCCAGTTGTTGGCATCGGTGGCCTTGGTGCCCTCCGCGTGGCGGCGGCCCATGGTGGCCGCATAGTTCCAGTGCACGGAGCTGACGTGGTAGCCGTCGCAGCCGTTTTCCATCTGCAGTTTCCAGTTGCCGTCGTAGATGTAGCTGGAGTTGCCGCGCAGCACTTCCAGGCCATCGGGCGCCTGGTCCACGATCTGGTCGATGATGACCTTCGTCTCGCCCAGGTAATCTTCCAGCGGCTGCACGTCGGCGTTCAGGCTGCCGAACAGAAAGCCGCGGTAGTTCTCGAAGCGCGCCACCTTGGTCAGGTCGTGCGAGCCGTTCTTGTTGAAGGAGACCGGGTATTCGGTGGTCTTCTCGTCCTTGACCTTGAGCAGCTTGCCGCTGTTGCTGAACGTCCAGCCATGGAACGGGCAGGTGAAGCTGCCCTTGTTGCCGTGCTTGCGGCGGCACAGCATCGCGCCCTTGTGCGCGCAGGCGTTGATCACCGCGTGCAGCTGGCCCTGCTTGTCGCGGGTGATGACGATGGGCTGACGACCGATCGAGGTGGTGTAGTAGTCGTTGTTGTTCGGTATCTGGCTCTCGTGCGCCAGATAGACCCAGTTCGATTCGAAGAGATGCTTCATCTCCAGCTCGAACAGATCGGGGTTGGTGAAAATGTCGCGGCGGCAGCGGAAAACGCCGGTTTCCTTGTCGTCTTGCAAGGCCGTTTCCAGCAGTTCCTCGACAGCGTCGTACTTGTCAACAGCAGCAGTCGTGCTCATGGTGTGTCTCCTCAGGATGCAGCCATCCCCCGCGATGCGCAGTCGCGGCTCGGCATCGGCGGGGGGATGGGGACGGTTTAGGCGGCCAGGCGGGCGCGGTCGACGATCTGGTTGTCCACGCCGTTCACCAGCGCGGTGAGCTGGATGTCGAACTGGATGTCCTTATAGGCATCCTGCTCGAAGCCCAACGCCTTGCCACCGGTCTTGTCCAGCACCTGCGGCACCAGGCCTTCGCGGGTGGCGTAAGCGAAGTCGTCCCAGGTCAGCGGATCGCCCTCGATGTTGAACTGGGTGGTCAGCTTGCGGTACTTGTCCGAGGTGACGAAGTAATGCACGTGGGCCGGGCGGTTGCCGTGGCGGCCCAGCGCATCGAGCAGCTGCTGGGTTGCGCCAGTCGGAGGGCAGCCGTAGCCAACGGGCATGCGGGTCAGCGCGTCGTAGCTGCCGTCGGCATTGGTCTTGATCGCGCCGCGCAGGTTGAACGGGCTTTGCGCGCCGGTGGGGTCGAAGTGCGAATAAAAGCCCATGGAGTTGGCATGCCAGACTTCCACCAGGGCGTTGGCCACCGGCTTGCCGTCCGGCCCGGTGACCGTGCCGTGAATGCGCAGCGGCGCGACATTGTCGTCCGCGTCCAGGTCAAGGCGGGCCTTGCCCTGCTGCACGGGCGCACCGGCCACGTACAGCGGGCCTTCGATGGTACGCGGCGTGCCGCCGGTGATGCCGGCAATGCGGTCTTCCTCGTCCAGGCGCAGGTCGATGTAGTGCTCCAGACCCAGGCCCGCCGCCAGCAGCGCCGATTCGCCGTCCTGGCCCAGTTTGTTGAGGTACTTCACACCCGTCCAGATTTCGTCCGGCGTCATGTCCAGGTCTTCACTGGCCTTGAACAGGTCGGACAGCAGGCGGTGC
>JAFEEP010000476.1 GCA_018241045.1 Pseudomonadota bacterium
ACCGCCTCGTCGCGCGTCAGCCAGGCGCGGCCGGCATCGGCGCGGCGCTTGCGCTCGGGCCGCACCGCCACCTCGCCCAGCTTGCGCAGCAGGGTGGCGCGGCTCATGCCCAGGCGCTGGCAGGCGTCGTTGTAGATCTCGCACTTGCGGCCGTGGCCGGCGCCATGCGCCTGGCGCTGCACGTCCAGCAGTGCGTCGATGAGGGCGGGGTTCATGTCAGTCCTCATCCACCCAGGCGAGCTCGCCGCGGTCGACTTCGGGCAGGCCGAATTCGTCGCGCAGGGCAAGAAGGTCGGCCTGCAACTGCCCGACGAGGCCGGCCATGAACACCAGCGGGCGCTCGCTATGCAGGTTGCCATGCTTGTGCAGCTCGACCAGCGCCTGGCGCAACTGGCCGACGATGCCGCCGCGCAGGTCGTTATGCAGGCGAGTGGCTTCGGCCTGCAGCTCGGCCAGCACCTTGTCGGGCGGGGCGGCGACGATGCGCTTGGTCTCGCGCTGCAGCGCCTCGATGCGCTGGGTCTTTTCGGCGGAGATTTCCTCAGTGGCCTTGAGTTCGCCTTTGAGCTCTTCGACCTTGACCTGGGTTTCGTCCAGCTTGTTGGCCAGCGACTGAATGAGCGTGACCACCTCATCCTTGCCGCCGGCCTGCATGGCCTCTTCCACGGCCTCGCGCTCGTTCTCCGGCAGCGTGAGCAGCAACCGCAGTTGCGCGCGGTTCAGGCCAAGCCGCTGCACGTTCTCGTAGGCTTCCTCGCCGAGCTGCTGCAGCATGACCTTGCTGTCGCTCATCGCCTTGTAGCCGCGGCCGAACACGTGGCGGCAGAATTCGTCGATGTTTTCCGCCGGGCGGAAACTCCCGTCCGGGTGCTTGATCGGCAAGTGCTTGAAAGCCTTGGACTTGTTGATTTCTTCGAAGGCGCGAACTTCCGCCGCGGCGGAAAAGTTGCTCATCGTCCGCGCCAGTTGAGCCACGCCGACGAAGCGGCCGAGGTCGAACGCGCTCGAGACCTGGTCCTGCTGCTCGCTGATGGCGCTCTCGCGCATCACGGCCATGGCGCCATCCAACGACGGGGCCGGCACGTCGGCACCAACAATGTCGGGCATGGCAAGCTGCTTGCGACCGGCACTCATTTCGCACCCCCGGCGGCGCGCTCGAGTTGCTCGAGGCGCAGGTGCAACGCCATGCGAGTCACCATGGCGGGGAGATCCCGCTCAGCGTCCTTGAGAATCTTCCAGGTCGATTCGACGCGCCCTTCATCGGCGACATTCCCCGCCCATTCGGCGTCGGTGCTGGCGGACTCCAGCTCGTCGGCGAGGAAGTTCAACAGCTTGACCAGGTAGACGCGCTCGGCCTTCTCCCGCTCGAGCGCAAGCTGCATTTCAGTGATGTGCTGATCCATTGTTGTTCTCTCAGTAGTCGTTGCTGCGATGGATGCCGGACTTGGTCTCGGCGAGGCGGGTTTCGGCGCGACCGATGGCGGCGTGCACCTTCACCGCCTGCTGCGGCAGGCGGGCGGTGAGGCGCCACAGGCCGGTTTCTTCGTCCTTCTCGGCCACGCCGGCGGTCTGCAGATTGGCCAGGTCGCGCGTCATCACGCCGGGGGCGCAGCCCACCGCTTTGGCCAGCGCGCCGGCGGCGTAGCCGTTCACCACGTCGCCGAACAGCACCAGGAGCAGTTTCACCAGACGCTGCTGCGCGGCGTTGGTGTAGTCGGTCTTGCGCGTCATACCGAGCTCCCCGTCGGGCCGTCGAAGAGGTTGTTCTCGCGCAGATTGGTCTGCAGCGCCTGCAGCTCGGTCTGGGTGGCGGTGCGCAGCTCGACCACCTGGCCGAGCTGGTCGCGGGCGGGGCGGCGGTAGTCGGCCAGCAGCGCCTCGAGCGTCAAGCACACGGTCTGGACACCCGATTGCATGTCAGAGATGAGATTGAACGCGGTGATCCAGTCGATCTCACCGGCGCGCAGCCGGCGTGCGGTGGCGTGGGCGTCGTCGAGATAGCCTTTGATGCGGCTGCGGGCGTGCTCGACGACGACGTCGGCGGGGATGCTCTGGATGATGGACATGGTCAGAACTCCAGTTCGGGTTGGTCGGATTTCTCGACGTTGGCGCGATGCCAGGCGAGCGACTCGAGGCCGGCGGAAAGCCGCCCCAGGGTGCTGTCGCGGTCGAGCGTGCCGCGCATGAAGTCGAGCAGCGCGCCCACTGCGTCATTGAGCGTGGCCTGCAGCGCATGCACGTCGTCGGCGCTGGTGGCGCGCCCGGCGGGCACGGCGACGACCACCGCGCCTTCGCGGCTGGCGAGGTAGCGCACCACGTGGCTGGCGCCGGTGAGGTGCTGCCAGGCGATCAAGGCGCGCACCGGCATGGTGTCGGTCTCGATCCACTTGTAGAGGGTGGCGGGCGTGGTGCCGAGCAGCTCGGCCAGGCGCTCGACGTTCAGGCGGCGGTGAGCCAGCGCATTCGCCTTGTCAGCTTCGAACGCGGCGCGCAGCGAGGCGGGCACGGGGGTGGAAGGGCGACGGGACATTGGAAGGGCTCGATCGGGGGAGGGTCGAAACAAAAGGCGTTTTCGAAGGGCGGAAAGGCCTTTCCCGTGGGCTAGGCTGCAGCCGTGCCTATGCCACCGGAGCCCGCGATGAACCGCCCCGCCACCACCGCCGCTTGTTCAGTTGCAGCTTCACCGCGCCTGCATGGTTCGGCCGGCTCGGCTTGTAGCCGCCCACGCGGGGGTGGCCATGCACGACCTCGATCGCACTGCATTCGACGAGACCTTCGGCCACCATCTCGTCGATCGCCGGCTCGTCGGTGGCGCGGATCAGGGTGACGAGCTGGCCCGGGGCGGCATCCACGCGGTAGCGCTGCCCCTGCACCCGCACGGAACCGTCGGCGCAGACAAGGCGCAGTTGGCCTTCCCATGTCGGCGGCAAATCTCGAATGAATACAGTGAGCATTTTTTATCCTCGGAAACGGTGTTGTGCGTCGTAGAATCCGAGCACGTACGCCGAAGCGCCGGCCCGCAATGCGTGGGCTGCCGTTCAGGCGGCCATCTGCTCATCGACCGGCAGCCCGAGCTTCAGGCGGATCTCGCGGCCGGTGCCGTAGTTGCCGCGGCGGATGCCGCGGATGACCTCGGAAACGTCGCGGTACTTGAAGCCGTTGGCTTCGGACCACGACTTGAGCGTGTAGCCCTGCAGGCGCAGGGTGTGTTTGATCTGGTTGGCGTTGGGGGTAGCCATTGCGGGGGCCTCCGGCTGGTGAATCACTGTCAAAACAACGTGTGGCGCGTTGTGTGATGTGAATACTGAGACTTTATTGTCCCAGTGTCAAGGGGCTTTTATGACCAATTCGGTCGGACAGCGAGTGCGCTCTGTTCGAGGAGAACGAGGAGTCGGCGAGTTCGCCGATTCGCTTGGCGTGAATCGGAAAACCGTTACGAGATGGGAGGCGGACGAAGCCTTGCCAGACGGCGCTTCATTGCTCGCTTTGCATGAGCGGTTTGGGGCAAATCCAGGATGGCTTCTGACGGGTGCAGGGCAGGCGCCGACAAACGAGACGCTTTCGGCCGATGAACGCGAACTACTCGCGCTGTTTCGCGCGGCACCGCTGGCGGTGAAAGCAGCAGCGATCGGGGCCCTGCAGGGGGCCGCAGGAGCGGGCGCGCGCTACGAGGGATCACACCAGGTGTTCAACAGCCAGGTCGAAAACGTCGCAGGCCGTGACATCGTGAAGACGAACAGGAAACGACGGGAATGAAGCAGGAGTTCAACGCGCGGGTGGACTATGTGGCCGCGCGTGATGTGCTGAAGTGCCAAACGCTGATTCAGGCGGAGCAGATCAATATCAAGGTTCGGGGCGAGCCCTGCCTGCCGGCGACGGCAGAGGAGTGCTTTGCGGCACGCAAGCGCCTGACCGCAGTGCGGGCGCAGCTTTGGAAAATGTTCCTGCAGCACCCGGCGGGCATCCCCTACCTGCTGGCGCTTCTGGGCTTCGGGGTGCTGATGGCGTCGTTCTGGGGCCATGCGCAGCCGCTACCCCATGGCGCAATCATGCTGGGGTGGGCCGTATTCATCGTCGGGCCGACCGCCTGGGCCATGGCACGCGCACGAGAGGCAATGTATTACGAACTGCGCGCGGTGCGCCGCGAGCTCGACCTGGTCGAGCGGCGCCTGGTGCGCGACGAGGCGGAACGGCGGGCAATGGAACGGGAGGGCCAGCGATGAGTGTTTCGAGGATGGCGACGCAGACGGCGGTGGCGCTGTGCTTGCTGTTCAGCACAGGGGCGCAGGCGCAGGTGTACAAGTGCGTCGAGGGCGGCAAGACGGTGTATTCGGACTCCCCTTGCAACCAGGAGCAGATCGAGCGTATCCGGGCCGAAGCGGCACGCAAGGCAGCGGCGGCGGCGGAGGCGAAGGCCAAACGAGAAGCAGAGGCAGCTACCTGGGAGGCAGAGCTGCAGGCGCGGGCCAAAGCGAACGAAGAGGAAGCACGCAAGGCCAAGGCGAATCCACGCCCCGTTTTCCGATCGTCTGTGATCACGATGACCGCCTATTCGAGGATCGAGACGTACATGACATACGAGGAAGCCGTTGCGGTACTCGGTCAGCGAGGGGTCGAGATGTCGCGCTCCTACATCGCAGGCTACGACACGGTGATGTACCAGTGGGTCAACCGGGACGGATCGAACATGAATGCGATGTTCCAGAACGATCGACTGATTCAGAAGGCGCAGTTCGGCCTGCGCTGATTGAGGAGACATTCATGGCATGGAATGACGGGCCTGATCCGTATCTGATCTTGGCGCCAAATTGGGGCACAAGGCCCTTGTCTGCCACCTGCCTACCTTACTTCGGCAGAATTCAAAGAGCATCGGAGTGGGCGGCTGCTGGATTTCCGCCAAAGATCCTCAAGGATGGGGCCGTGGGCAAGACTGCGCTACGACTCGCTTATCGGTTTTCCAAGCCCATCACGCTTACAGGCACGCACCTTGCGGCGATCCAGTCGAATCTGCGTGTTACTTCTGAACTCGGCTCCGCGACAGTTCAGGAGATGATTGCGGCCGGGGTTCATCGAGAAGAGTTCGTTCGAGGCTAGGCCACAAAATGACTGACGCCAACAACGAAAGAGCCCTTCAACGGCGCGTCCTCGAGGCACTCGACACTTTCTATCCGGCCTTCGCGCCAGCTTCGGCCATGGACGGTCTATTGGCGGAGATGTCGATGCAGGAACTGGCCGCCACCGTCCAGCACCTGCAGGAACTCGGCCTGGTGACCGGGAAGGTGCACATCGCAAACGACGGATCGGGCCGGGCGACGGTGTTCGGGGCGAAGATCGAGGCGCGCGGGCGCGACTACCTGAAGGCGGACGGCGGGCTGGCGGCCGAACTGGACACAGTGGTGGTGCGCCTGCATGCCGATACGATCCGCGCTCTGCTCGACGCCTATATCGAGCAGAGCGACCTTGACGCGTCGGCCAAGCGCAAGCTCAGCGAGGCGGTGCGAAGCCTGCCAGCAAAGGGTCTAGAGGAAGCCGTAGTTGCTCTCGCGCGGGAGGGGCTGGCTCGTTGGCCGGACGCGCTTCAGTGGCTGCAAACACTGACCGGCCAGTGACGACGGCAAGCAGGGTGAAGCGTATCCAGAACAGCGGCTCTCCACCTGGCGCGGCGAAAGGCACCCAGAAGTCTTCGTAGCCTCGCGGCAGCGCCTCGGCAAACGAGATGCGCAGCTCGGCGCCGCGATCGTGGTAGTGCCCCGCCTCGATCCAGACCTCGGCCGTGTCGTAGCCTGCCAGCGCGCTGAATGTCATGGCATCACCTTCACGGCCGCGGCGCGATCCAGGCGCTCGATCTCGGCGATGATCAGGGCGGCGGCCTTGACGAGGTCTCGCCGCGGCGTGCTTGGCCTCCACCAGGGCAACTCCCAAGGCCAAAACAGCGGGGTGCCTTCAAGCGGCTCACCGTGGCTGAGCTGGCACGTGGCGGACTGTGCATACCCCATCGCCGCAGAGGCAAGACAGCCGGGGTAGTGATCGTCATCATGCTCTGGCGTCCAGCCCTCGGCCTCGATCTGGCGGCGGCGCTCGTCGAGGACGTCGCGTGCGGCCTGTGTCAGTTGCTTGTCGTGCATGGTCTTCTCCATGGGTGGGCGAGCAAGGCCCCGCGTCGACGGCGGGGCCCCTTGGCACATACAGATTCCCCCGCGCGCGCGGCCCTTTCGCACTGAAGCGCTTCATTTAAGCCCCATCCCCTCCAGCCGCGATCCTGTCGGCATGGACACCCCGACCCCTACGCCCCGTTGCGGCACCTGTGCGCGCTTTGCGCGGCATGCCGACGACCGGCTTTCGGCGGTGTCCGGCTTTGGCAACTGCGCGCTGATGCCCCGCTGGAAGTACGTTTCCGCCCCGCGCCGTTGCCGTTTCGATCCGCCGAAATGGGAGCGCAAGCGTGAAGCTGCCAAACCGTAAATTGAACTGGCCCATCGCTTGGGTGGGCGTGGTCGAGATCGCCCGCAGCGAAGGCTGCAAGCTGACGGCCTACCGCGACATCGAGGGCGTGCCGACCATTGGCTGGGGTCGCACGCGCGGCGTGGTGATGGGCATGAAGCAGACGCAGGACGAGGCGGATGCGGACCTGTGGAACGAGCTGAACAACCTCGCAATAGAGGTTCGCGAAGCGCTCGACCAGCCCGCCAATGTCCACCAGCTCGCGGCGATGGTGTCGCTGGCCTACAACGTCGGGATGGGCTGGCGCGGCACGCGGCGCCCCAAGGGGGCGAAAGATGGCTTCCGCCAATCGACCGTGCGGCGCGCGCACAACCGCGGCGACCGTGCGGCCGCAGCACGTGCCTTTGCGCTGTGGAACAAGGCCGGCGGCAAGGTGGTGGATGGCCTGGTGGCACGGCGGGCGCGCGAGGCGGCGCTGTACCTGACGCCCGTTGAGGGTGACCTCGATGCGGCGGTCGCGGTGGCGCGCAGTTGGGGCGGGGGCGCGGCCGAAGCGCCCGAGCCGAGCGCCCCGGCGACCCCCGAAGCGGACGCGGAGAGCACGCTGCGCCGCTCGCCGATTGCACAGTCTGGCGTGGCTTCGATCGTGGCCGGGGTGCTGGCGGCTGCGAGCGGGATGTCCGCCGAGCTGCGCCAGGTGGCCGATGGCCTGGGCGTGAATCCCCTGCTGGTGCTGGCCGCGGTGGCGGTGACGGCCGGCGCGGTAGCGGTGTGGCAACGCGCCCGGCAGCGCCGGGAGGGCTGGGCATGATCAACCCGTTCTCTGACAAGGCGGCGCTGGGGGCCATGGTGCTGCTGGCGGTGGCGCTGTTCGCCCTGGGCGGAGTCGCCGGGGCCACGGTGACGGCCTGGCGCAAGAACGCCGAGATCGCCGCGCTGCACACCGCGGCCGCGCAGCGCGAGGCGCAACTGGCCGAGCACGCCAGCCGCAGCCTGCTCGATGCGCAGACGCGCGGCGATGCGCTGACGCGCCAGCTTTCTGCCGCCACCCGCGCGGCCTCCCGACTGAGAAAGGAACGTGACCATGCGTTGCAACTGGCTACGACCGGGCGTGCTTGCCTGGATGGCGCTGCTTTGCGGGTGCTCGACGGCGCCCCCGGCCTTCGTGTCGATCTGCCCGCCGCCGCCGGCGGCGCTGCTGGAGCGGATGGGGCCGTTGCCACCGATACCGACCTCGCCCGCTGGGCGCTCGATGCCGGCGAGCAGTACGAGGCCTGCCGCGGACGGCTCGGCGCGCTGATCGAGTTCCACGAGGGCGCGCGGTGACGGACATCTTCGACCGCGCGCAGGACCTGGACGCGACGCTGCGCGACGCGGCGATCGCCGAGCAGCGCGCGCGGGTCGGCCATGGGCCGGCCCTGACCCATTGCGAGGACTGCGGGGACGAGATCCCCGCGGCGCGGCGCGCGGCGGTGGCCGGCTGCCGCACGTGTATCCACTGCCAGGCGTTGCGCGAACGCGCAGCCGGCGGGCTGAAATGACTTACCTGGTGAAGAGTGCATGAACATCGAACAGCTCAATTTCGGCTTCGGGACGATGCAGTGGGTCGTGATCGGGGTCATCGGCATCTATTCGTGGCTGGTTGGACGCCAGGCGGCGAGCGCGAAGGAGTTGCTGGACCTGCGCACGCGCATCACCACGCTCGAGGCGGAAATGCGTGCGGTGCCGAGCCACAACCAGTTGAACGAACTGATGGGCCGTCTGGAACGGCTGGATGCCAAGCTGGAAGGTGTGACGGACAGCATGCAGCCGCTGGCCCGCAGCCTGGACCGGATCAACGATTACCTGTTGCAGCACAAGTGAGGCGGCGATGAGCTTTCAGGACTACCTGAGGAAGGATGTGCGCCTGGTGATGCTGCGCATCCTGGCCGAGATGCCGGGGTTTCGCGCGAACAGCTCGGTGATTGCGAACGTGCTGCACCAGTTCGGCCATGTGGCGACGCGCGACCAGGTGAAGACCGAGCTGCGCTGGCTGGCCGAGCAGGGGCTGATCACGCTCGACGAGGCCGGATCGGTGCTGGTGGCGACGCTGGCCGAGCGCGGCCAGGACGTGGCCGAGGGTCGCGCCGTGGTGGATGGCGTGGCGCGGCCGAGGGCCTGACATGGGCCGCAAATCCACCGTCGACAAGCAGTCGCCCGGCGTGCGCGCGCACATCCTGCGCCGCCTGCGCGAGAACCGCCTGACGCTCGACGAGCTGATTGCGGACTTGCACGCAACTTTCCCGGACGCCGCAGCCAGCGGCGAGCTGCCCAGCCGCAGCGCGCTGCACCGCTTTGGCCAGGGCGTGCAGGAGATCGTGGCCCACGAGCGCGAGATGGCCGCCGCGGCCGAAGCCCTGGTGGCCGAACTGGGCGAGGAGTTCGACGCCAAGAGCGGCGCACTGCTGGCCCAGGCGGTGACGACGCTGGCGAGCAAGACGGCGATGAACGCGATCCAGTCCGACCAGGCGCTGGAGATCAGCGACGTGCTCGACCTGGCGCGGGCGGCAAAGGCGGCGCAAGAGGCGCGCAGCCTGAACCTGCGCGAGCGCCAGGCGGTGGCGAAAGCCGCGCGCGAGAAGCTGCTCGAGGAGCAGGCAGCCAAGCTCGAGGCGATGGGCAACAAGGGCGGCGTGACGGAAGACACCAAGCGGGCGATCCGCGAGGCGCTGGGGATCATATAAACAGGAGATATGGGATGCATCACAAAGACTTGCTCCCTACAGATTCCTTCGGAATCGAATTCAGCACCACCGACGCCGGCTATATCAATGTCGTGAAGATCACGATCGAGCGCGACGTGATGGATGCCGCGGACATTGTGCGCGTCGACCTTGCCGATCATCCGCTCTACCCGAGCCTGGCACGGTACGTGCGCAACAACCCACGCCCCACTCAGGAAAACATTGAACAGCGCGTTACGCTCGAGCGAATCAATGAAGTGGTTGTCAAGGAGACTATCGAGGCCGTCCCCGGGACCACGATCACAATCGCTACGCTCCATCTTCGCAACGGGGCAAAAGCGATCGGCATCAATTACGGGGCCATTGATCCCGCCGTGCAGGATTGGGCCATCGGCGCGCGCGAGGCCAAGAAGCAAGCCTATGACAAGGTCTATGAACTCGAGGGGTATCTCCTCCGCGAGCGATTGAGCGGACGTCATGGTTAAGGCGAAGCGCCGCGCAGCCCTGCGACGCCACATGGCCGAGTGCCCGTTTACAAGCAGCTTCGGTCGCGCCCTCTGGCGCGCGCTGTTCTGAGGCTCTGCCATGGCAATGGCAATCAAGGGCCGCGCCCGCGTCATCCCGGCCGACCGCGACGCGATCTTCCTGCCGTTCCAGTCTGCCTGGATCAAGGACACGTCGCGCCTGAAGCTGATGGAGAAGTCGCGCCAGATCGGTATCTCGTGGTCGACGGCCTATGGCGCCGTCGAGCGTGCGGCTGCGCAGGGCGCGCGCCACGACGAATGGGTGAGCAGCCGCGATGACATCCAGGCGCGCCTCTTCATTGAGGATTGCAAGCTGTGGGCGGGCGTCATGGACCTGGCGGCGAAGGACCTCGGCGAAGAGGTGATCGACCCGGACAAGAAGCTCTCCGCCTACGTGCTGCAGTTCGCCAGCGGGCGGCGCATCCACAGCATGAGCAGCAACCCGGACGCGCAGGCCGGCAAGCGGGGCAGCCGCATCCTGGACGAATTCGCCCTGCATCGCGACCAGCGCAAGATGTGGGCGATCGCCTACCCGGGCATTACCTGGGGCGGCAGCATGGAGCTGGTGAGCACGCACCGCGGCTCGAACAGCTTCTTCAACGGCCTGGTGCGCGAGATCCGTGAGAAGGGCAACCCGAAACGGATCAGCCTGCACCGGGTGACGCTGCAGGACGCGCTCGAGCAGGGCTTTCTCTACAAGCTGCAGCAGGCGCTGCCGGCCGATGCCGAGCAGCAGGACATGACCGAAGCCGAGTATTTCGACTTCGTGAAGGCGGGCGCGGCCGACGAGGAATCGTTCGACCAGGAATACATGTGCATTCCGGCCGACGACGACTCCAAGTTCATCGAATACGAGCTGATCACCGGCTGTGAATACAGCGGCGGCACCGACTGGCAGCGCAGCCTGGATGGCCCCTTCACCGGGCGCCTGTACTGCGGCGTGGATATCGGCCGCAAGAAGGACCTGACGGTGCTGTGGGTGGTGGAGCAGCTCGGCGATGTGCTCTACACCCGGCACGTGGAGACGCTGGAGCGCATGAGGAAGAGCGCCCAGGAGGCGGTGCTGTGGCCGTGGTTCGAGCGATGCGACCGCATCTGCATCGACGCCACCGGCATGGGCATTGGCTGGGCCGATGACGCACAGGACGAGTTCGGCGAGCACCGGGTGGAGGCGGTGAACTTCTCCGCCCAGGTGAAAGAGGCGCTGGCCTATCCGCTGAAGGGGGCGTTGGAAGACCGCGCGGTGCGCATCCCCGACGACCCGAAGATCCGCGCCGACCTGCGCAAGGTGCAGAAGGTGACCACGGCCGCCGAGAACATCCGATTCATGGCGGAGAGCACGCCCGACGGCCACGCCGACCGCTTCTGGGCACTGGCGCTGGCGATCCACGCCGCGGCGAGCCCGGCGGCGCCGATCGAATACATGAGCGCGTTCCCGCGCGGCGCCGACATCCAAGGATTCCTGAATGGCTAAGAAAGAGACCCCGCCGGCGGCGCCGTTGCTGGACACGGAAGTCGCGAACCGGCTGCGCGACCCGTTCGAAACGACCTGGATGGGGGTGCTGCAGACCAGCGACCCGCTGCTGCTGGAGAAGGGCGACCCGAACGGCGAGATCTACCGCGACCTGAAGCGTGACGGGCAGGTGTTCGAGTGCCTGCAGAAGCGCCAGTTGGCCCTGATCTCGCGTCCGTGGCAGGTGGAGCCGGTGGAAGACGGCGAGGCCGGCACGGCCGACGCCGAGGTGGTGACCGACATCCTGAAGCGCTGCGCCTTCGACCAGGTGTGTCGCGACCTGATGGACGCCTTGCTGCGCGGCTTCGCGGTGAGCGAGATCGTGTGGACGGTGCGCGACGGAATGATCGTGCCCGACCGGGTGGTGAAGCGGGCGCAGCGCCGCTTCAAGTTCGTTCAGCAGGACGAAAACGCCCCGCCCGAGCTGCGCTTACTGACGCGCGAGAACATGCTGACCGGGATCCCGCTGAAGGAAAACAAGTTCATCGTGCATCGGGTGAACCCCGAGGATGACAACCCCTACGGTACCGGCCTGGGGCTGCAGCTCTATTGGCCGGTATTCTTCAAGCGCAAGGGCATCATCGCCTGGAACAAGCTCAACGACCGCTTCGGCAGCCCCACGCCCTGGGGGCGATATCCACGCAACGCCGGCCCGAAGGAGAAAGGCACGCTGTTCGACGCCTTGCGCGCGATCAGCAACGACGGCGTGGTGATGACCCCCGAGGGCATGCAGATCGAGCTGCTGGAAAGCAAGCTGACCGGGACGGTTTCGACGCAGAAGAGCTTGTGCGATTACATGGATGACTGGATCGCCGGGGTGCTGCTGGGGCAGGAGCCGCGCGCGAGTGGCGGCGGTGCGCTGGCCGCGGCGAGCAAGGAACGCACGGCGGTGCGGCTCGACCTGGTGCAGGCCGACAGCGATCTGCTCTCCGACACGCTCAACAACACGCTGATCCGCTGGATCTGCGAATACAACGGGCTGGCGCCGTGCCTGGTGTATCGCGTGATCTCTGAAGAGGAAGACCTGAAGGCGAGCAGCGAGACGGACAAGAACGTCGCCGAGATGGGCTTCGAGCTGAACCTGGACGCAGTGCGGGCGAAATACGGCGAGGGCTGGGAGAAGAAGGCGCCGCGGCCGGTACCGCCGCCCGTGGTAGCGCCGCCCGCGGGGCCGGCGAAGACGCCAGTCCCTGTGGTCGACAACAAGAACGCCGGTGCTTCGCCACCGGAAGGCGGCACGGCCGACTTTGCCGAGCGCACCCAGTTCGATGGCCAGCAGGCGATCGACGACGCGATCGCCGCCATCCCCGACGCCGAGCTGCAGGCCGCCATGGCCGGCCTGATGGAACCGCTGCTGGCCGCGATCGACGCCGCCGACAGCTTCGAAGAAGCCCTGGCCGCCGCCGAAGCGGCGTATCCGCAGATGAACACCGTGAAGCTGCAGTCACTGCTGGCGCGGGCGATGTTCGGGGCGGAGGCGTTTGGGCGGCAGGAAGCGCTGTAACACCGCAGAACCGACGAGGGCGACCGAATGAATATGGATGCGTACCTGCTGGGCCTCAACCTGGACGCGCTGCGCGCCGCGCGGGAACGCGCCGAGGAGCTGATCCGGGTCCGTGAGACCGAGACGCGACTAGGGGTCTGGGTGGTGGAAGGCCATCTGCTGACCCTGCGGCGATTCGGCGAAGCCGACTACGTGAAGGCAGCAGAGGCCTTGCTCGAGGAGGCGCGCACGCTCGATCAGATCGAGCCGAAGCTGTTCCGCCGCACGCTCTCGCTGACCTACAAGCTGGTGCCCGAGTCGGAATACGCAACGCAATTTGAGAGGGAACGCTGATGGACGCCAAGGCCCGCATCCTCGACAAGATCCGGAAGTGCATGGCCCTGTCGGCCTCGAGCAACGAAGCCGAGGCCGCCGCAGGGCTTAGGGAGGCGCGTGCAGTGGTGGACAAGGACGGGGTCAGCGCAGACGACGTGCTGGCGTCGGAAGCCGGTCTTTCCCAAGCGAAAGCTGGTGCCGCGTCGCGACCCGCTAACTGGGAAGCCACCCTCGCCGGGCGGGTTGGGCTTGTTTTCGGCTGCAAAGTGGTCTTCTCAAGAACGGCTTGGGGCCGCCCGTCTTCCTGGGTTTTCATCGGGACAGGGGCAAACCACGACGTCGCGACCTACTGCTTCGATGTGCTCTTCCGCCAGATCAGGAAGGCGCGTGCCGAGCACATCAAAACTGCACTCAGACGCTGCAAGGCGACGACGAAGACACGGCGCGCGGATCTGTTCTGCGAAGGCTGGGTGGCAACGGCGATCGGAAAGCTGGATGCGATGACGCTTGGCGAGCGCGATCAGCAAGCGCTCGACGCATTCGTTGCGCAGCGCTTTCCGACGCTGCGCGACCTTCAGGCGACGGACCGTAACGCGGGGAAGAAGACGTTTAGCGATCGGGACTACAACGACTACGCCGCGGGACGTGTCTCGGGTCGATCGGCGGAACTGAATCGGGGCGTCGGAGCGGCTGATGCTCCGCTCGCGCTCCAATGAGCCCGCTGCGCGCGCAGCTCGACCTCGAGCCCGCCGATGCCGTCGCCTTTTTCGCCGCCAAGGGCGAGGCGCTCGCCTGGGACCACACCGACGTGTGGCGCGAGGCCAATGTGCACGCCTTCACGGTGGCCAAGGCGACCTCGCTCGAGGTGCTGCGCACGATCCGCGCCGAGGTGGCGCGGGCGATCGGCCCCGGGCGCACGTTCGAAGACTTCAAGCGCGCCCTGCGCCCGCGCCTGCAGGACCTGGGCTGGTGGGGCACGCAAGAAGTGCTCGACGCCGACACCGGCGAGCTGTCGCGAGTGCAACTGGGCAGCAATCGGCGCCTGCGCACGATTTTTCAGACCAACGTGCAGACGGCCTACATGGCCGGCCGCTTCAAGCGCTACACCGACAACGCCGTCGACCGCCCCTACTGGCGGTACGTAGCGATCATGGACGGCCGCACCCGCCCGGCGCACGCTGCGCTGAACGGCAAGGTGTGGCGCCACGATGACCCGATCTGGAAGGTGATCTGGCCGCCGAACGGATGGGGCTGCCGTTGCAGGGTGACGGCCCTGAGCAAGCCGGAGTTCGACAAGCTCGGTGTGCCGCTCGAGGACGGCCGCGACGCGATCGTCGAAACGCAGGTGGTGCTGAACAAAGCCGGCGAGACGGCGACGGTGCAGGGCGTCCGGTACCGGGATGCCGGCGGCAAGGAGATGGTGTTCCGGCCCGATCCGGGGTGGGACTACAACCCGGGCGAAGCGTGGGCGCGGTTCGATCCGGCAGCGTTCAAGGGCGAGGCGATCGACGTTGATCCCATTACCGCTCGCGTAGAGTCTGGCGTCATCAGGGCAATTCCTGGCCAGCCAACCTGGAAGGACCTTGGCCGCCCGGATCTGCGAGCGGCAAGTATCCCTCGATTGCCAGATCCTGGAGTTCTTCCGACGATGGAGGGGGGCGAATCCGCGCTGGAGCAGATGACACGCGCTCTCATCCCTGATGGGAATCTGAACTTGGTGCGGACCCCAATCGAGGAGGTAGCCATTCGAGCGGAGCTTCTGCCGCATACGGTCGAAAAGCGGGCTGATGCGCGCGAACGCTACGCAAACTATGTGCTGGCAACGCTGCGCGATCCGTTCGAGATCTGGCTGACCGCCTATGAGGACGGCGCCTATCGAAAGCGTTACATCGGCGTATTCAAGGCAGAACGGGATCTGCTCGTAGTCTTGCGGGAGAATCGCGACGGTTCGCTTTTCTGGGAGCTGTACAACCTGATGCAGCGTGACGCCAAGGGTCTCAACAGGATGCGAGAAGGCGTGCTGCTATATGGGAAAGCGAGTGAATGAGCGCGGCTTTTCAACACTCTGGCTTGTTTCGGCTGCCTCGGCGTAGCTACCGTCGGTCACAGGGGCACGTCCCTACCGGTTTCGCGCCGCGCTCACAGTTGGAGCATAGGCCATGATCAAGGTAGAGATCAACGACCGCGAAGTCATCGCGCGGATCGAGGAAGCCGCATCCAAGCTCGAGAACATGCGCCCGCTGTTCCAGCGCATCGCCGGTGTGCTCGAGGCTGAAACCGAGTCCAACTTCGCCGCTCAGGGCCGGCCGCACTGGGCCCCGCTCTCGAAGGCCACCATCGCGGCGCGGATGAAGCGCAACAAGGGCAGCAGCGTGCTGAAGATCCTGCAGGACCGCGGCATCCTGGCCAGCAGCATCAGCACAGCCTTCGGCAAGGATTTCGCCCAGATCGGCGTCGGCGGCGCCGCGCGCGACTACGCAGCCATCCACCAGTTCGGCGGGACCATCCAGCGCGCGCCCCAGTCCAGGAAGACCCGCCTGCGCACCGACGCCAAGGGCAACCTGCTGCGCCAGGGCGACGAAGGTAGCGCCAAGGGCCGCGCCGTGTTCGCCAAGGACCGCCACAAGCGCGCCCGCGAGCAGTGGAGCACCGTCGGCCCGTATCAGATCACGATCCCCGCGCGCCCCTACTTACCGTTCACCGGTTCCGGCGCGTCGGCACAGCTCCAACCCGAGGCCGCCCGCTCGGTCCTCGACGCCATCTCCCGCATGCTCGCCGACGCGCTCAACTAGCGCGCCGCGCTCTTTCTCCCTGAGAAAGTAATTTGCAATCTGACCTCCGATAAATCCCGCCCAGTTTCGCTACATCCCGGATTTATCTCGCCGATAGCCCTTCGAATATCTCACTCGTTCTTATTCGCATTCTTCGCGCGCATGTTGTTCTCGTGCCTGGTGGATGCGGATTATCTCGACACCGAGTCGTTTTACGATCGTGTCGCGCTTCCGGGCCAGCCCAACGATCGCAGCGCATCGCGTGCGCT
>JAFEEP010000477.1 GCA_018241045.1 Pseudomonadota bacterium
CCGCCCCGCTTGCGATTACATTCGGGGATGGCTCGACTTCTGCCTCACTTCGTACCTCGAACTGAAGTTGCGGGCGCCGCTGTACTTCACCGAACCCGAGCGCTGGTTCGGAACACGCTAGGAGCATTGACGATGGCCGACGACCTCACTCGCTTCAAGCTGTTCCCGCGCAATCTCACGGCGCGGGCGGATGTCCTCGTGCGGGGAAACCCCGTGACGACGCGGCCCGAATCGGGCGTCGAGAACTGTTTTCCCGGCCTAGAGTTCGACCAGCGCAACATGGAGCGCGCGTTCTTTCCCGGCTTGAAGTTCGAGATGCACCATACCTCCGGCGTCATCCTGCGAAGTTTCGATCCGGCCGGACCGGCAGGGCCGTTTCTGGCGCAGACTGATATCGAAAGCGGCGTCTTTCTTGCATTCCTGCAGGGATCGTTCGCGTCGCGGAAAGGGGAGGTTGCGCCCCGCCTGCTGCGTCTGTCCGCGCCCGCCGGCCTCGAGGCGTGGCGATGGGTCCACGATCTCGAGCGCGGGCCCATCGCGGTGGCGTTGTGCGGGCAGGCAGCGTACGAGCGGCTGGCCGGCTCGCAGGACATGGTGCCGGCCGTCGAGGGCTGGCTGCGCGACAGGACGAACCGCAGCGAGTCCTCGCCGTTCGGCGAGTTCCTGCTTCTCTTCGGCGAACGCGCGGCCTATCTCGACGCCGACGGCGTGATCGATCCTGTGATGCTCGCAGCCGGCGAACTGACGCAGAGCCTCTGCTCTCCGTGGCAGTACGACTTCGCCGATTGCGGCTGCTTCTACTGGGCTTCGAACAAGCCCGACCTCGTCGCCAGCGCGGCGCAGCCAGCCCAGGTTCTGAATTACCAGCGCCGGGATCGGTCCCCGCAGGGGGACCTCGCCACGAGTGGGGATGACTGGGTCCTGCGACACCAACATCAGTGGGACCGCCGCGAGGCAATCCTGCGCCACGCGGAGATGATCACCGAATGGAAGTCGCTTCCATTCGTCGTGAGGCGCCGCGAGACCGACCGGTACATGGCGTCGCCAGCAGGACCCTCTGGTCGTATACTCGACGCACCCGCGATCGTTCAGCGGCTGCGCAAGCTAGCGCGGGTCGAGCACGCGCTCGCTGTGGAGTACCTGTACGCGCACTATTCCCTCGGCACGCCCCCGCGTCCGGAGGAAACGGACGACGTGGTGCGAAACGCGGCGCAGCGCGCGGCGCATGAGGTCTTTGAGGTGGCTATTGACGAAATGCGCCACCTGAGGGCCGTCAACGAAATGCTGATCGCCCTGGGCGAGCCGCCCGAGCTCGGGCGCGCTGCCGTGATCGGCGAGGACTTCGACCGAACGGGAAAGGCGTTCAACCATGCCTTCGTCCTGCAGGCGCTCACCCCCGAGCACCTCGATTGGTTCATCGCCGTCGAGGCGGCGAGCCCCAATCACGACGGCCAGAACACAATCGACGGGATGTACTCGCTGCTCCTGCGCAGCGTCATGGCCAACGTGGATTTTTCCGTGGTCCAGAAGGACATGATGGCCGCGGCGATCAGGGTCATCATCGACGAAGGCACGGACCACCATGCACGCTTCCTGCAAGCGCGGCGGGCCCTCTCGGGGATCAAGCCGGAGGTCTATCTGAAGGTCCCCGGCAAGCCCAAGCCGCTTCCCCCGGAGGATCCAGACTTCATACTTCAGGCCGGGATCGATGCAGCCTATGTCGTCGTGCTCCGCGCACTCGAGTACGCGTTTCGGCTGGGCGACGACCAGCGAGGAGCCGCGGTCGAGGCAGCCCGGCGCGCGATGTACAACATGGACGACGCGGCGCGCTCCCTCGCAACACGTGGCAAGGGAGCGATGTTCGATCCGGGAGATCTAGCCGCCGGACCGGCCGGGGAAGGCGAGGGGCCGATGACCATCCGGCGGATTGGCCAACCGCTGGAGGGTCTTCTGCCGGAGATGCAGGCTTGCGATCCCGACTTGGCGCACCGCATGAGAGGCCGTCTGCAGAAGATGGTCTCGGAGATGGAGCGGCTCGCGCCCCCGGAATGAGCGCCCGGCCTACCGTCCGTATCGACGGGTCGGGCATCGCGGCTGCCGCGCTTGCCTTATTCTGCTCGCGCCGGGGCTTCGCGGTAACGCGAGGCTGTGCGGTCGAGGCCGCCGGACCGCGCGTGGTTGCGATTCCCGAAGACACCGCGCATCTGCTATCGAGCCTTGCGGGCGTCGATATCGAGCGGGAGCTGCTGCATCGCAGGATCGTGCGCCGCCGTGTCGCGTGGGACAGCCGCGTTTTCGAGGAGGTTCCCGCGAGGGTACTGGTGGTGGATGCCGCGGCGCTCACGCAAGTCCTGCGCGAGAAGGCGGATGCCGCGGCGGGGGACGCAGCGAGTGTATCGGAGCACGAGCCGCACGACTGGTGGTTCTCGTCTCACCGGGGCGAGGAAGGCGTGCACTACGCGCTCGCCGGCAGCCGCGTCGCCCTCACAGGCTGGATCAGTGAATTGCCCGGCTTCGACGAAGGTGCCACGCACGTCGCGGCGGTACCGCAGGGCTGGCTCTTCGCGGCGCAACGGCCGTCCGGCGGCATCGTGATTAACGCGGTGATCGCCGCGAACCAACGGGACCAGGGTAGCCTGCTGGAGCAGGCCGTGCGCTTCGTCTGGCCCGCAGCGGGCAAGCCGCAGACAGGCAGCGGTCTGATTCCCTGTGCGCCCCGGCTTGCACTCGCGCGCGCGGAGACCGGGCCGATACCGCTCGGCGAGAACGCGCTGTTCCTGGATCCCTTGCGAGGAGATGGCGTGGGCCATGCGATCCGCGGTGCGTGGCTGGCGCACGCACTCGTCGAATCG
>JAFEEP010000478.1 GCA_018241045.1 Pseudomonadota bacterium
GGTGAAAGGCGCTGGCCCGTCGCGCCGCTCGAGATTGAGGACATCGACGTAGAATTGCGCCGTGGCATCCAGCCGGTCGGTGATGACGTTATAGTGATCGAGGCTGTTGACGCGCATCGCCCGACTCTCCCCTCAACGGAACGTAGGCGTGTCAGCGGCTCAGCGCCATCTCGCTTTCATCCATCAATTGCGCGATGATCGCGGTGACGGGTTCCTCGCTGGTCACCATGCCGACCGACTGGCCCGCCATGATCGAACCGGATTCGACGTCGCCGTCGATCACCGCGCGGCGCAGGGCCCCGGCCCAGAAATGCTCGATCTCCAATTGGGCGGCGGCCATGTCGACCTCGCCCGCGTCGAGTTTGTTGGCCACTTCGCGCTGCTTGGCGGTGAACTCCTCGGTGCCCTTGTTCTTGAGGGCGCGGACCGGGATCACCGGCAGGCGCGGGTCGATCTGGACCGATGCCACCGCATCGCGGGCATTGGCGCGGAAGAAGGCCTTCTTGAAATCGGGATGCGCGATGGATTCGCTGGCACAGGCGAAGCGCGTGCCAAGCTGGACGCCCGACGCACCCATCTCCAGATAGGCGGCGATCATGTCGCCCTTGCCGATCCCACCGGCGACGAAGACCACGTGATCCGCAGCCAGCTCGGGCAGGAACTCCTGCGCCAGCACCGAGGTCGCGACCGGACCGATATGCCCGCCCGCCTCGCTGCCCTCGATCACCAGCGCGTCGGCGCCTGAGCGCAGCAGCTTCTTGGCGAGCGCCAGTGTCGGTGCAAAGACCAGCACCTTGCCGCCAAAAGCCTTGATCGCCTCGACGCTGCCCTTGGGCGGGATGCCGCCCGCCAGCACCACGTGGCTGACCTGGTGCCGGGCGCAGACCGCGATCAGGTCGAACAGCATCGGGTGCATGGTGATCAGGTTGACGCCGAACGGTTTGGCGGTGAGCGTCTTTGTCGCCGCGATCTCCGCATCGAGCAGCTCGGGCGTCATCGCGCCGCAGGCGATCACGCCGAAGCCCCCGGCATTGCTGATCGCGGAGACGAGGTTGCGTTCCGACACCCAGCTCATCGCGCCGCACAGGATCGCGTGTTCGGCGCCAAGGAAGTCGATGCCGCGCTGCATCAGGCGGCGGCTGTGGGGAAAGCTGGTCATGGCGGCGACGCTTAGGCAGCGGCGCGGCACTCGGCAAGGCCGTGACGGAGCGTGTTCCCTCTGCGATGGCTTGATTAATCGGATTTTCGCGGGATTGTAATTGAGATTGATCGCTTAAGACGATTGAACTGCGGGGGTAGTCTTCCTTCAGCGACTCGCCTGCGGGCGAACTGACGAGAGGAGTGCATCATGAACGTACCGACCCAATCGATCCCCGGCGGCTGTCCGGTTCACGGCGATGGCGGCGTGCGCGCGCTGCTCGGGCGGCAGAACCGCGACTGGTGGCCCGATGCCCTGGCGCTCGATATGCTTGTTCCAAACGGCTCGCCCGATCCAATGGGCAGCGACTTCGACTATGCCGAGGCGTTCAACGCGCTCGATTACAAGGCGTTGAAGGCCGACCTGACCGCGCTGATGACCGATAGCCAGCCGTGGTGGCCGGCCGACTATGGCAACTATGGTCCGTTCTTCATCCGCATGGCCTGGCACGCCGCCGGGACCTATCGCACCGCCGATGGACGCGGCGGGGCGAACAGCGGGCAGCAGCGTTTTGCCCCGCTCAATTCCTGGCCTGACAACGGCAACCTCGACAAGGCGCGGCGGCTGCTCTGGCCAGTCAAGCAGAAGTACGGCCAGAACATTTCCTGGGCCGACCTGTTCATCCTGGCGGGCAACGTCGCGATCGAATCGATGGGCGGCCCGGTGTTCGGCTTCGGCGGTGGGCGCAAGGACGTCTATGAGCCCGAACGCGACATCTATTGGGGGCAGGAGGAAAAGTGGGTCAACGAAGGCTCGCTCACCCGCATCCGCCCCGATGACGAGGTCGACCTCGAAAATCCGCTCGCCGCGATCCAGATGGGGCTGATCTACGTCAACCCCGAAGGGCCGGGCGGGGTGCCCGATCCGCTGCAATCGGCACGCGACATCAAGGAAACCTTCGAGCGCATGGCGATGAACCACGAGGAAACCGTGGCGCTGACGGCGGGGGGCCACACCTTCGGCAAGGCCCACGGCAACGGCGATCCCGCGCTGCTCGGCCCGGCGCCCGAAGGCGCGGACCTGACAGCGCAGGGCTTTGGCTGGCGTTCGGGCAATCCCGGCAGCGGGCTTGGCGAACACGCCGTGACCAGCGGGATCGAGGGGGCCTGGGTCAACACGCCGACCGAATGGAGCCAGAACTATTTCCGCCTGCTGCTCGACTACGACTACGAACTGGTCAAGTCGCCCGCCGGGGCGACCCAGTGGCAGCCGGTCAACCAGAAGCCGGAGGACATGGCCCCCGCCGCCTGGGATGCCAGCATCAAGGTTCCGACGATGATGACCACCGCCGACATGGCGTTGAAGGTCGATCCCGAATTCCGCGTGATCTCGGAGAAGTTCCGCAAGGATCACGAGGCGTTCAAGGATGCCTTCGCCCGCGCCTGGTTCAAACTGTGCCACCGCGACATGGGGCCAAAGGCGCGCTACCTCGGCCCCGAGGTTCCGAAGGAGGACCTGATCTGGCAAGATCCGATCCCGGCCGGAACCATGCCGTCCGCAGCCGAAGTGCAGGCGGCCAAGGATCGGATTGCCGCAAGTGGCCTGACCGTCAGCCAGTTGGTCAAGACCGCCTGGGCCTCGGCCAGCACCTATCGCCAGTCGGACCATCGCGGTGGCGCCAACGGTGCGCGCCTGCGCCTGGCCCCGCAGAAGGACTGGGCGGTCAACGAACCGGCCGAATTGGCGCAGGTGCTCTCGGCGCTCGATGGGCTGCGCGGTCCGCTCTCGCTGGCCGATGCGATCGTGCTGGGCGGCGTGGTCGGGCTTGAAAAGGCGATCGGCGATGCCGGGTTAAAGGTTGTGGTACCGTTCACCGGCGGGCGCGGCGATGCCAGCGCGGCGCAGACCGATGGGGAAAGCTTCGCCCCGCTCGAACCGCAGGCCGACGCCTTCCGCAACTACCTGCCGAAAAAGCTGCGGGTGCGGACCGAGGACATGATGCTCGACCGTGCGGCGCTGCTCGGCCTCTCGGTCCCCGAAATGACCGTGCTGGTCGGCGGGCTGCGCGTGCTCGGCGCAAACCACGGCGGACGCGGCCACGGCAGCTTCACCAGGCGGCCGGGGCAGCTCACCAATGACTTCTTCGTCAACCTGCTCGACATGACGACGGTGTGGAAGGCGGTGTCCGACAGCGCCGATGAAGAGTTCATCGGCGTTGATCGGTCGGGCGGCAACGAAGTCTGGCGGGCGAGCCGTGCCGACCTGGTGTTCGGCTCCAACTCGCAGTTGCGCGCCGTGGCCGAGGTCTATGCCGCGAAGGACGCCGGAGAGA
>JAFEEP010000479.1 GCA_018241045.1 Pseudomonadota bacterium
GCGGACTTGCGGCAAGGTTTCGGCGAGGCGATCCCCTTCGCCGAGGGCAGCTTCGATTCGGTCGTGTGCACCTTCACCCTGTGCTCCGTTGGTGATCAGGCCCAGACGCTGCGCGAATTGCACCGGGTGCTCAGACCGGGCGGGCGTCTGCTGTTCGGCGAACATGGCCGCGCTCCCGATGCCAGTGTGCGGCGGTGGCAAGAGCGAATCGAGCCGGTGTGGAAGCACCTGGCAGGTGGTTGCCACCTGACCCGCCCGATCACCGCGGCGATCGAGGAAGCGGGGTTTCGCTCGCTGTCGCACGGCGAGCGCTACGCCCCAAAGACACCGAAGTTTGCGGGCTGGATGGAATGGGGCGAGGTGGTCAAGGTCTGAGCGTCAGAAGGCGCGCGCTTCACCGACCTTGAGAATCCAGGCGTTGCTTTCGCCGTATTGCTGCTCAAGCGCGGCGCGGCGAAACCGCCCCGGCGCTTCGAACGGGTGCTCCGGGGTGAGCATGATCGATCCCCAATGCATCCCGATCGTATGGCGGGCGCGGATCTGGCGGGCGATGCCAACCGCTTCCTCGGGCGTGGCGTGGCTTGCCTGCATAATCGAGCGCGGTTCGTATGCGCCGATGCCGATCATCGCCAGGTCGAACGGGCCGGCCCGCTCGCCCAGCTCGGCGAACACGGCGCCCGGCGCGGTGTCGCCGCCGAACCACACCTTGTGGGTCGGTGAGGCCATGGCAAAGCTCGCCCACAGCGTGCGGTTGCGGTCGAACAGGCCGCGCCCGGAAAAGTGGACCGCGGGCAGCGCAGTGACGGTCAGATCGCCCATCACCCAGTCCTGCCACCAGTCGCGCTCATGCACTTCGGCAAAGCCCCAGCGGCGTAGCAGGGGGCCAAGACTGAGTGGGCAGACCACCGGTGTGCTGCCGCGCCAGCGGTAAGCCGCGAGCGCAGCGCTATCGAGATGATCGTAGTGGTTGTGGCTGATCACGATCAGGTCAAGCCGGGGCAGATCGCGCGCCGCCACGGCGGGATCAAGGAAGCGCCGCGGCCCTAGCCCGGCGGGGCCGGCGGTGCGGCTCAGGAAGGGGTCGGTCAGGATCAGCTTGCCCGCCATGCGCAGCGCGAAGCAGGCATGGCCCAACCAGGCAACGTGGTTTTCCGGGAGATCCGCCAAAACGAGCGGTTCGTTCGCGACGAGGTCGGCAGGTAGCGGGGGCAGCGTGGCGCGGCGCATATCCCACAGCAGAAAGCGCAGAAAATCGCCGAGTTTGGCGGTCTGTTGCGGACTGCCGGGAGGATTGCGAAACCCCCCGTCAGGCCGGTGATGCGCAGGGCGATCGTTCGGCGTGACGGGGGGCTTCAACAAGATGCGATTCGCTTATTCGCCGAAGGTGCGCTGCCACCAGCCGCGACGCGGCTTGCCCTCTGCCTCGACGCTTTCGTTACTGGCGGAATCCTCTACCGCGACCGGTTCGGGTGCAGCTTCGGCTTCTACCTCGACCTTCTTCTTGCGGGTGCGTTTGGGTTTGGCCGGGGCCTCCTCGGCGGGGGCTTCTGCCACGACCGGTTCTGGGGCAGCTTCGGCCTCGACCTCGGCTTCGACCTTCTTCTTGCGGGTTCGCTTGGGCTTGGCCGGAGCCTCCTCGGCTACTGCCTCGACAGGTGCCGTGGCAGCTTCGACCGCAACAGCGTCGTCGACCTTCTTCTTGCGGGTGCGCTTGGGCTTGGCCGGGGCTTCTTCCACAACCGGAACCTCGACGATGACCGCATCTTCGACGATCTCCGCGCCATCGTCGGCATCATCGCCATCGTTGGCCGTCTGATCGTCGGCCTGGCCTTCGCCATCGCCGCGACCCCGGCCACCACGCCGACGACGACCGCGCCGACGGCGCTTGCGCGGCGCTTCGCCATCCTCGCCAGCGTCGTGGGCTTCGGCGGCATCATCGCCTTCATCGGCTTCGCCTTCCACATCAGCGTCGGCTTCGTCCTCGTCGCGGGCTTCGCCCTCTTCGCGATCCTTGCGACCGCCGCGACGGCGACGCTTGCGGCGGCGCTTGCCGCGACCTTCGCCATCGTCGTCGCGCCCGCCGCGCTCGTCGGCTTCGGCTTCGAAATCATCCTCGTCCTCGATGATGTCGTCGTCATCGTCCTCTTCAAGCGCAAGCGGCTCGAAGCGCGGGGTGAACTCGGGCCTCGGTCCGGCCGAACCGACCCGCATCTTGGCGCCTTCGTTCTCGCCCTCGGGCAGCACCTCGACCCGCACGCCATAGCGTTCCTCGATCTCGGCGAGGTCAGCGCGCTTGGCGTTCAGCAGGTAAACCGCCGCTTCGGTGCTGGCATAAAGCGAGATGATCGAGCCGCGACCCTTGGCGGCTTCGTCTTCGATCAGGCGCAGCGCCGACAGGCCGGCGCTCGATGCGGTGCGGACCAGGCCCGTGCCATCGCAGTGCGGGCAGGAGCGGGTGGTCGCCTCGAGCACACCGGTGCGCAGCCGCTGGCGGCTCATTTCCATCAGGCCGAAGCTGGAGATGCGGCCGACCTGGATGCGGGCACGATCGTTCTTGAGCGCATCCTTCATCGCCTTTTCGACCTTACGGACATTGGAGTTGTACTCCATGTCGATGAAGTCGATCACCACCAGCCCGGCCATGTCGCGCAGGCGGAGTTGGCGGGCGATCTCGCGCGCCGCTTCGAGGTTGGTGTTGAGCGCGGTCGCCTCGATCCCGTGTTCCTTGGTCGAGCGTCCCGAGTTGATGTCGATCGACACCAGCGCCTCGGTCGGGTTGATGACGATGTAGCCGCCGCTCTTGAGCTGGACGACCGGGTCGTACATCGCGGTGAGCTGGTCCTCGGCGCCATAGCGCTGGAACAGCGGCACCGGATCGGCATATTGCTTCACCCGCTTGGCGTGGCTGGGCATCAGCAGTTTCATGAAATCGCGTGCGGCGCGGTATCCGGCTTCACCCTCGACCACGACATCCTCGATATCGCGGTTGTAGATGTCGCGGATCGCGCGCTTGATCAGATCGCTGTCCGAATGGATCAGCGCCGGCGCCGTGCTCTTGAGCGTGGTTTCGCGGATTCCGTCCCACAGCCGGGCGAGGTAGTCGAAGTCGCGCTTGATCTCGGTCTTGGTGCGCTGCAGCCCGGCGGTGCGGACGATGCAGCCCATCGACTTGGGCAGGTCAAGCTCGGCGATGATCGTCTTGAGCCGCTTGCGGTCGGCGGCAGAGCTGATCTTGCGGCTGATGCCGCCGCCGTGGCTCGAATTGGGCATGAGTACGCAATAGCGCCCCGCCAGGCTGAGATAGGTGGTGAGGGCGGCGCCCTTGTTGCCGCGCTCTTCCTTGACGACCTGGACCAGCAGCACCTGGCGGCGCTGGATCACGTCCTGGATCTTGTAGCGGCGGCGCAGCGCCATGCGCTTGGCGCGCAGTTCGTCGGCTTCCTTGGCGTGGCCGCGGTTGCCATTGCCGCCCTGGCGACGACGGCCACGGCCACGGCGGCGGTTGTCGCCTTCGCTGCTGCCTTCGTCCTCGCTCGCTTCCTCGCCTTCGTGGTCGAAGCCGTTTTCGACGTGGCCGTCCTCGATCGTGGCGACCTCGTCCTTTTCGTCGGTGTCGACCTCGGTCACCCCGCCCAGATCATCGTCGTGATCGTGGCTGGTTCCGGCCAGTTCATCGGCCAGACGTTCGCCCAGCTCGTCATCGCCGACGAAATCTTCCTCACCCTCGGCGATGGCGCGCAGCGCGGCCTCTTCCTCGGCATGGGCGGCCTCTTCGGCCAGCAGCGCCTCACGATCCTCCTTGGGGATCTGATAGTAGTCGGGGTGGATTTCGCTGAAGGCCAGGAAGCCGTGACGATTGCCGCCGAAGTCGACGAAAGCCGCCTGCAGCGAGGGTTCGACCCTGGTTACCTTGGCGAGGTAGATGTTGCCCTTGATCTGCTTGTGTTCGGCAGATTCAAAGTCGAATTCGTCAATCCGGTTGCCCTTGAGCACCGCCACCCGGGTCTCTTCCGGGTGGCGCGCATCGATCAACATGCGCGTTGTCATTGATGTATCTCCGTGCGCGCCACGGCAGGGCCGGCCCGAAACGGGCGGCCCATGGAGTGGCGCGGCTTTGTGCGGGAACTCCACCCGTTGCGGTGCAGCGGGCGGAAGCATCCGAAATGCCGGCGCGCTGAAGCGGACCGGCGGCGTGGTTCGTGTCTGCGGCAGCGAAAAGGCGCGGCGAAAGTGAGCGCGCACGACCTGCCGTCTGACCCGTCCGCGCCCTTGCGGGCTGCGACGGACTGAACGGCAAAAGGCTTTTCATTACAGCATCAACCTGACTGATCCCGGCTGAAAATGCCGGGTTCTCCCGCCGGGAATCCGCGCCGATCCGTTACGCCGCATCGCGCCATCAGCGCGTTGGTTCTGCGGGGGGATCGGGACAGGGCTGTCCCGGCTTCGGGCTGACTAGCAAAGGTTGACAGGCGCGGCAAGTTGCTTGGCAAAAGCGCCTCGACGATTGCGTGGCGACCTGCGAATCCCTAAGCGATACTGTCAATGCGCCGCTGGATTGTCCCGTTGCTGGTTTTCACCGCGCCCCTTGCCGTTTTCGCGGCCATGGTCGGGGCTGACCGGCTGTTCGGAGCGCCGGGGCGCGGATTCGACTATGTCGTCGATGTCAAATTGCCGCCCGCCGAAGGGGTGATCGGCCTTCCGCCGGTAGAGGGGCCGCAGGATGCCAGCCGTCCGCTGGTGGTGATTGACGCCGGACATGGGGGAAAGGACCCGGGTGCCGGATCAGGTTCGCTCAGGGAGAAGGACGTGACGCTGGCGCTGGCGAAGGCGCTGCGCGCCGAATTGCTCAAGCGCGGTGGGATGCGGGTGGCGCTGACCCGTTCCGACGATCGCTTCCTGGTGCTTAGCGAGCGGACAGCCATTGCCCGCCGCCTCAACGCCGATTTGTTCATCTCGATCCACGCCGACAGCACCGGCGATAATGCGGAGGCC
>JAFEEP010000047.1 GCA_018241045.1 Pseudomonadota bacterium
GCCGGGAATCCCTGCGGCCTTGTCGTTGGGCGCGCCGGTGGCGAGGACCACGGCATCGTAGAGCCCCTGCAATTCGGCGACGCTGACGTCCCGGCCGATCATGACGTTGCCGACGAAACGGACATTCTCGGTCAGCGCGGTGCCTTCGTAGCGCTTCGACACGCCCTTGATCGACTGGTGATCGGGAGCGACGCCGGTGCGGATCAGGCCGTAGGGCACCGGCAGCATATCGAAGATGTCGATGTGGACGGCATCGCCCCAGTGCTTCTGCGCGGCCTCGGCCGTGTAGTACCCCGCGGGGCCAGAGCCGATGATCGCGATGTGGCGCATGGGGTCAGGCCGCCTTCCTGTCGTCCCGGTCGGGTGCATCGAGGAACCCGCGGATCGAAGAGATCGTCTGTTCACGGTGCGTGAGCATGAACAGGTGGCCGCCCTGCTCGAAAATCTCGAGCCGACTGTGGGGGATCAGCGATTCGAGCAGGCGACCGTTGGTGAGCGGGACGATCTGGTCCTCGTCCCCCATCATGATCAGCGTGTCCTTCTTGAGGAAGGGCAGCATCGGCACGCTGGTCCAGCCGAGCATACAGAGCAGTTGATAGACGTAGCCGCGCGGGGTGGGGGGGGTGAGGCGGCCGATATGTTCGCTCTTGCCGCCGGTCAGCCCGCCGTAGAGCGTACGGAAGTGTTCTTCCATGAACGCCGCGTCGACATAGCGGCGGGGGTTGGCCATCTTGGTCAGCGCGGCCGGACTGCCCGGCACCATGATCATCCCCGCGGTGGTCGCCGCCAGGATCAGGCGGCGCACCGTTCCGGGGTGCTGCAGGGTGAAGTGCTGCGCCATCGCGCCGCCCCACGATATGCCCATCACGTCGACCTGGTCGGCACCGAAGCGCTTGAGCAGTTCCTTGGCGGTCCAACTCATCGTGAAGGGGTTGTAGGGAACCAGCGGTTCGGGGGACCCGCCGGTGCCGGGCATATCGAACATGATGAAGGGCCGTTCGGTCAGCGCCTCGGCCAGGGGGGCGACCGCTTCAATGTTGGCGCCGATACCGTTGAAGAACAGGATCGGCAGGTGCTCGCTCGGTTGATCCCAGCGCCAGCGCGCAACACGCAGGGTGCGCCCACCGACGCTTTCCATCGAAAATTCGGCAGTAATGTCAAAACTCACGCAGGTTCGGCCTTTCAGGCTTGATCAAGCACGTAGAGGCCGGGGGCCGCCTCCTGGGGCGAATGCTTCTTGTTGCCCAGGGTCTTGGGTGCCGGCACCTTGTCCCCCGCGCGCTTCTGCACCCATTCCATCCAGAACGGCCACCAGCTTCCTGCCACTTCCTCGGTGCCCTGCAGCCATTCGTCAACGTCGGCGGGCGGATGGCCCGACTTTTTCGACACAAAATATTTGGCCTTGGGGTTGCCGGGCGGGTTGAGGATCGCCTGCATATGGCCCGATTGGCTGAGAACAAAGGTCACGTCCTTCGAGCCGAACAACTGGGTGGAGCGATAGCAGGCGCGCCATGGGGTGATGTGATCGGTGGTCCCGCCCAGGATGAACAGGTCGCTCTTGACCTTCGACAGGTCGATCGGATGATCGGCCATCGTGACCTCGCCCTGCTTGGTGAAGGCCAGGGTTTCGAACAGGCCCAGGAAATCGCCCATCAGCGTTGCCGACAGGTTGGTGGCATCGGCGTTCCAGAACAGGACGTCGAAAGCCGGGGGATCATCGCCCATCAGGTAGTTGTTGATGACGTAGTTCCAGATCAGGTCGTTGGGGCGCAGCCATGCGAACCCGCGGGCAAGGTCGTTGCCCTTGATGATCCCGGCCTTGGCGGCCCGCTTCTTGGCCAGTTCCAGCCCGTTGGCGGTCATCAGCGATCCGGCTTCGATGTCGTTCTGCTTGGGGTGCAGCACGGTGACCATATAGGTCAGAGCGCCGAGCCGCTTGTCGCCCGCGGCGGCCATCTTGCTGGCCAGGATCGCCCCGGTCTGCCCGCCCGAACAGGCGCTCGAGATGTTGACCCTGGGCGCGCCGGTGATTTCGCAGACCAGATCCACCGCCTTGAGACATGAGGCGATGTAGTCGTCCATCCCCCAGACACCTTCCTCCTTGGTCGGGTTCTTCCACGAAATGACGAAGCACTGGATGCCGTTGTCGACCTGCCACTTCACCACCGATTTTTCAGGCGAGAGGTCGTTGATGTACATCTTGTTGATCTGCGGCGGGATCGTCAGCTGCGGGATCTCGTACACCTCGTCCGTGGTCGGGGCGTACTGGATCAGTTCGAACATCGCGTCGCGATAGACCACAGAACCTTTCGAGGTGGCGACATTCTCACCCAGCTTGAACGGCGTCTTGTCGACCTGGCTGACCATGCCCTTGTTGTTGACGATGTCGTTGTAGGCGTTCTTGAGGCCCTTGATCAGGCTGAGCCCACCGCTGTCGATCAGCCGCTTCTGCGCGGAAGGATTGCCGATCAAGGTATTGGTCGGAGACAGGCCGTCGATGATGATGTTGGAGATGAAGTTGGCGCGGTCACGCTCCAGCTCGTCAAGTTCGAGGTCTTCGAGCCAGTTCTTCATGCCCTTCTGGACCGCAAGGTAATACTGCGCGCCGGCCCGGAAGAACGGATTGTACTGCCAGGCCGGATCCTTGAACCGCTTGTCCTTGGGATCGGGGGCAAGGTCCGACTTTCCGGTCATGATCTTGACCACGTCCTCGCTCACGCCCTGCATATGACGCAGGGTGCGGGCTGGATCGCTGGCCGTTTCGCGCAACAGCAGGGCGACGGCACCGACGAAATCCTCACGCGCCAGTCCGACCAGAGGCCCTAGTGCAGTGGTCGATTGCGCTGCTTCATTCTCCAACGGCGAGCTTCCCTTGGCCATCCGCATACCCCATCGGTTGATCAGCTTGGCCCGCACCATGCACGTGTCGCCAAACCATTACAAGGAGCGGCCCGGTCCGCAGCCGGGCGCCGCGCGTTCCGTGGCTCGAAATGGTAAACTTAACCGTTTTTCAAAGCCTGCACAGGCATATGCGCGCAATGTCCGCCCAACTTGCGAGACTGGAACAGCCCGAGCCGATCGCGCCCGAATCGCGTGAGCCCGTTCGCGCGCCCGCATCCGCCATCGCCTCTGATGGGCTAGCGCCAAGACCGGTCTTGCTGGGTGAGGGCATCGCGATCAAGCGGCGACCGGTTTCGCGCTGGGATAGCTCGCGGGGACTGGTCGAGCCGCGCTGGCGTCTGATGGCGCCCGCGTTCCTTGCCGCGATGCTGCTCAACGCACTGGTCACCCTGACCCTGCCGCGTTTGCTCACGATCGGAATGTTCCTTGTTGCGGCATCGATTGCCGCGGCGACGCCGATCATCGTCCGGCTTGAGCAGAAGTTCGTCGAACAGCGTATGCTGCGTTCGCTTCTGGCCTTGGGGGCTATTGGTTTGCCGATGGTGCTGTTCGGCCTGGCGATGGGGCGCTGGACCGATCATGCTCAACTTGACTGGAGTGATTCGATCGGCTTCCTGGTGATCGTCACCACGCTGGCCTGCACAATCCAGAATCGGCGGATCGCCGGGATGATCATCGCCAACGTCGGGTTGTGGGCAGGTGCGGCAGTGGTCACGCCATCGGCGGGGGCAATCGTCGCACTGGCGGTTGGATCGGCGGTGGGGATATTCTTGTCGTTCCGTCAGACCGAGGTCGATGCCGACCGCGCCCGGCGCGCGGGCGAGCGGCACCGAACCCAGACCCGGGCTGAGGAAATCCTCAAGGACTACGAGCAGACCGGGCAGGGCTGGTTCTGGGAGACCGATCGCCGCGGGACGATCGTCTATGTTTCGCACACCGTTGGCGAGGCGGTCGGACGGGACAGCAACCAGCTCGCCGGACGGCCCTTTTCAGACCTGTTCGATACCGATGGTCAGGGCCAGGAGAACGAGCGGACGCTGGCGTTCCACTTCACCGCTCGGTCGGCCTTCTCCGAGTTGGCGTTGCGCGTGGCGTCGATCGACGAGGAACGTTGGTGGTCGCTTTCCGGTCGGCCGATGTACGATGGTTTCGGCAA
>JAFEEP010000480.1 GCA_018241045.1 Pseudomonadota bacterium
CAGGTGAGGCAACCTGCTTTGGTCCTGCAACCTTCCTGGAGTCCAACCCATGTCCGACACCGAACTGCCCCGCAAGGCCGCCGTCCTGCGGCCCTCCCTGCTGCCCCGCCACGACCGTGGCGGCGGCGCCAGCACGACGCCCCTGGTCGGGCCCGCGTGCGGCGCCTCGTCCTTTATCAACGGCATCACGGCGTTTGCGCCGGGCACGCAGATTCCCTTTCACAGCCACAACTGCGAAGAAAGCGTGGTGCTGCTGGAGGGCGACGCCATGCTCGACATCGAGGGGCAGGAGTCGGTTCGCCTGCAGCCGCTGGACACGACCTGGCTGCCGCCCAAGCTGTCGCACCGCTTTCGCAACCTGTCGGATACCCGGCCGATGAAGATTCTGTGGATCTATGCGCGCACCGATGCCACCCGCACCCTGACCGAAACCGGCCAGACCAACTTCGTTGCCGCGGAACACGCCAAGAAATAAGGCGCCGAGCCAGTCCAGGAGACTCCCCATGCACCGTCGTCATGTACTGATCTGTGCGGCCGCCGCGGCCGCATGCCTGCCGGGCCTATCGAGTGCGCAGGCCTATCCCACCAAGCCCATCACCATCATCGTGCCGTTTGCCGCCGGTGGCGGCAGCGACAACATCGCACGCCTGATCGCCGCCAAACTCACGGAAAAGACGGGCAAGACCTTCATCATCGACAACCGTGGCGGTGGCGGAACCAATATCGGCAACGACATCGCCGCCCGTGCGGCGCCGGACGGCTATACGCTGCTGCTGGGGCAGTTCACGCTGTCGGCCAATCCGTTCCTGTACAGCAACCTGCGCTACAGGGCGGACGCCTTTGTGCCGGTGGTCCATATCGCGAACGCACCCACCGTGCTGGTCGTTCCCGGCACGTCCCCGATCAAGGACGTGCCGGGCCTGATCGCCGCCGCCAAGGCCAGGCCGGGCAAGCTCAACTACGGCTCCGGAGGGGCCGGGACCTCGGTGCATCTGGCGGGCGAGTTGTTCCGGCTGTCCACGGCCACCGATCTGACGCATGTGCCATACAAGGGCAGCGCACCCGCCGTCACGGACCTGATTGGCGGCCAGATCGACATGATTTTTGACACCTCCACCTCGGCTCTGCCCTACATCAAGGGCGGGCGCGTGCGGGCCATCGCGACGGCGGCCGAGCAGCGCCTGCATGCCTTGCCCAACGTGCCGACGTTTGCCGAGCAGGGGCTAAGGGACTTCGACGTTCCAGCCTGGTATGGGCTGCTTGGGCCGGCGGGATTTCCGGCCCCCGCCGTGCAATGGCTCAATGCCCAGGTCAACGAGGTTCTCCAAGACCCGGCCGTGCGCGCGCAGCTCGATGGCATGGGCGCCATCGCCGTGGGCGGAACGCCCCAGCAGCTGGGGTCTTTCATGAGCGCGCAGGCCGCGCGCTGGGAGCGGGTCATCAAGGAATCCCGCATCAGGCTCGACTGAGCAGCCCGTTCCATCCATGGATGTCATTCACCACCAACAGTCAGAGAAAGTTCGATATGAAGCTCCTTGTTTTGCCCGGCGACGGTATCGGCCCGGAAATCGTGGCCGCAGCGCTCCAGGTCCTGAAGGCCGCCGATACCAAGTACCGGCTAGGCTTTGCCTACGACTACGATGACATCGGCTTTGCGGCCCTGGAGAAGCACGGCACCACGCTGCGCGATGAAACGCTGCACGGTGCCAAGGCCTACGACGGCATCATCCTGGGCACCCAGTCTCACGCGGACTACCCTCGTCCGGACAAGGGCGGCCACAACATCTCCGCGGCCTTCCGGGTGAAGCTCGACCTGTATGCCAATGTGCGGCCGGCGCGCACGCGTCCCTTCCTCGAATCGAACATGAAGCCCGGCCGGACCATGGACCTGGTGATCATGCGCGAGGCCACCGAGGGCTTTTATCCGGACCGCAACATGGCCCTGGGCTGGGGCGAGATGATGCCCTCGCCCGACATGGCCCTGTCCGTGCGCAAGATCACCCGCCACTGCAGCGAACGCATTGCGCGCCGCGCCTTCGAGCTGGCCATGAAGCGCCGCAAGAAGGTCACCGCCATCCACAAGGCGAACAGCTTCCACATGACGGACGGGCTGTTCCTCGAATGCGTGCGCAAGGTCGCGCAAGAGTTCCCCGCGGTGCAGTTCGACGACCTGCTGGTCGATGCCTCGACGGCGCACCTGGTGCGCAACCCCGAGCGTTTCGACGTGCTCGTGGCCGAGAACTTCTATGCCGACATCCTCTCCGACCTGGCCAGCGAGCTGTCGGGCAGCCTGGGCCTGGCCGGCTCCATCATGGCCGGCGACGCCCTGTGCTGCGCCCAGGCGCAGCACGGCTCCGCCCCCGACATACAGGGGCAGGACAAGGCCAATCCGGTGTCCATGATTCTTTCGGTGGCGATGCTGGTGCACTGGCTGGGCGAGCGCCACCAGTCCCAGGCGCTGCTGCAGGCCGCCCAGGCCATGGACGCCGCCGTGGACGCCACGCTGCAGGATCCGCGGCTGCGCACCGCCGACCTCGGCGGCACGCTGGGCTGCCGGGCCTTCGGCGAGCGGGTCGCCGCGGCCCTCTGAAGGGCCATGGCGTGGCAAGCCCTCGGGACATACCGATATGAACCATGTGATCACCACCATCAACCCCGCCACCGGGCAGCCGCTGCAGACCTACCAGGCCTGGAACGCACGGCAGATCGACCAGGCGGCCGATAGCGCGCATGCGGCCGCCGCCGCGTGGGGCCGCCAACCGCTGGCCGAGCGCGTGGCCGCCCTCAGGCGGCTGGCGCGGCAGCTGCGCGCGCAGAAGGACCGTTTCGCCCGGCTGATCACCGCGGAGATGGGCAAGCCCCTGGCGGAGGCGGCGGGCGAGCTGGAAAAGTCCGCCGTCACGGCCGAGTACTACGCCGACAACGCGGCCCGCCTGGTGGCCGACGAGCAGG
>JAFEEP010000481.1 GCA_018241045.1 Pseudomonadota bacterium
CATCGATCCGCAGCGTCGCGGGCTGGCCTTTCCTGATCTTGGCGGTCTGCGCTTCCTTGAAGTTGGCGATCACCCAATGAACCTCGGGGACGAGGTACATGAGCTGGGTGCCGGGGTTGACCAGTTGCCCGACCCGGACCGACACCTCGCCGAGGCTGCCCGCGCGGGGAGCACGGATGACGGTGCGATCAAGATCAAGCCGCGACTGGTTCATCGCCGCCTCGGCATTGGCCACGCCGGCCTTCAGTCCCGAGCGCCCGACGCTGACGGTGCGGACCTGTTCGAGTGCAATCTGACGCTGTGCCTGGGCCTGGCTGACCGCAGCCTGGGCCTGGTGCAGCGCGGCCCGGGTCTGGTCGCGCTCACGCAGCGAAACCGAGCCCGCATCGACCAGTTCGTTGACCCGGCGCATATCCGCCAGGGCGCGCTGGAGCTGGGCCTGGGCGTTGAAGACCGAGGCATCCTGCAGGCGCACCTGGGCCTCGGCCGAACGCTGGCTCTGCTGGCTGTTGCTGAGCGTCGCATTCTGCGCGGCGATCGTCGCATCATTCTGGGCGACCCGCTGGCGATAGGTGCTGTCATCGATCCGGGCGAGGATCTGGCCAGCCTCGACGTGCTGGAAATCCTGCACCAGCACATCTGTGACGTAGCCCGAAACCTGCGGGGCGATGATCGTCGTCTGGCCGCGAACATAGGCGTTGTCGGTCATTTGCCGGGCAAAGTTGAACGGCGGCAGACCCCAGGCATAGAGGATCGCCAACACCCCGACGACAAGGATCGAGCCGAACACGATCGTGCGCCGCGGCGACGATGGGGGCTTCCAGCCCGCCTGCGTTTGCTCCGGGGGTGGGGCGGAATCCTCAACCGGTTCGCCGGGCGTGGCCTGGTTCGGCTCGGTCATTGCGCTTGCGCCCTCATCTTCTGCATGGCCTCCAGTTCCTTTGCCAGGGGGATATGCCCGCGCCGGCGGTCATAGAACCAGCGGGCGAACAGCACCACGAATGCCATCGCCGACATGACCCCGATGACGAAGAACACATCGTTGTAGGCCAGCACCGTTGCCTCTCGCGCCGCTTCGCCGACCACCTGCGATCCGACGACGGCGCGTCGAACCACGGCGTCGTTCATGGTTCCCGACAAGGCATTGGCCAGATCGTTGATCGCCTGCGCCATCGCCGGGTCGTTGGTCGAGACGGTCTGACCCAGCGTCATCAGGTGCGCCTTGACCCTGATCGCGTGGAATGCCGACAACGCCGCGACCCCGGCCAGACCTCCCAGGGTCTGCGACAGGCTGAACAGCGCGACGAAGCTGACCACGTAGGACGGCCCGCGCGCAATGGCGCGCAGCAACCCCTCCATCATCATCGGCCCCATGAAATAGATCGCCCCGAACGAGATCATTGCCTGCGACACGTAGAGATTGGCCGGACCGGTGCGAAGCCCGGAATGGGTGTCGAGCAGGGCGCCCACCGCCAGAACGGCGAGCGAGATCAGGATCGGTCGGCGCAAATCGGTTGGGTCGAGACGCGTCACCCCGAGCAACGCTCCTGCCAGGCTCGCGCCGGTCAGCACCCAGTGATAGGATACGAGTTGCAGGTTGGAATAGCCGATTGCGCTCAACAAACCCGTCGCGCCGAAGTTCTGCTCCGAGGTCAGGACCCGGACCAGCGCGGCGGTCAGCGCGAACTGGATCAGTGCGCCGCTGCCCATCCACCGGGTGTGCAGCATCGGATCGCGGCGGTTGTGCTCGATGAAGAACGCCCCGCCGATCAGGATCACCGAAGCGGCCAGGGCAAAACCGAGCCACGGCGTCGTCCACCACACGATCCGTCCCTGGACCAGAAAGGCACAGAGCAGGCCGAACCCGGCAGCCAGCATCGGGAAGGTCAGCAAGTCGAGCTTCTCGAAGGTGCGCATCGTTTCGCCGGGGGGAACCTGCAGGATGTTGACCAGCCCTACGGCGACCAATGACAATCCGAACTGGAACACGAACAGGTGCGACACGATGCCGTCGGACAGCAGCAATGGCGAGATGGCCTTGGCCAGGGGCAGGGCGACCTGGGTCAGCTCAAGCGAGAGCAGCAGCCCGAGGAGGCGCCATTGCGGCGGCAGGCCCTGCATCAGGTAGAACGCTGCCAGGGTGATCATCCCGCTGCCGACGATGCCCGACACGCCGCGCGCGGCCAGCTCCAGCCCATATCCGGCGTCGAACAATTGCAGGAAGTTGGCGACCACCAGGGCCAGCAGGATGCTGCGCACGAAACGCTGGATGCCGAACTGCTGGCGCGCCTTGAACAGCAGGATGCTCATGCAGGCATTGGTCATGTTGTAGGCGACGACGACCCACCCGGATTCCACCGGGGTCAGATCGAAATGCCCTTGCATCGGGGTCAGGTTGGCCATCATCAACCCGTTCTGGAAACCACCGACGATCGCCAGGTAAAGCCCCATCACGACATAGGCGACCCGGCGGGCAACGGGGTGATCGGGTGACGCGGGCGATCCGGGCATGAACGGGCGCTCATGCGGCTTGAAGACATGGGTGTCGCCCTGATCGTCTAGATACTTGCGGGGCAAGGTCGTCGTCCTGTCGTCGCAGCGCGGACGGCGCCAAGCACCGTCGTGCCCGCTTGTGCCGCGTGGCGTGGCTGCTGGCAAATTCCGGTTTGGCCAGCCTGGCCCCTAGTCGCGGAACACCACGGTCTTGACGGCATTGACGAAGACGCGGTCCTCAAGGTGCAGCCGCACCGCTTCGGCCAGAACTCGCCGCTCGATGTCGCGGCCCTTGCGGACCAGTTCTTCGGGGCTGTCGGCATGGGTGATCATCTCGACGTCCTGGTGGATGATCGGGCCTTCGTCGAGGTCGGCGGTGACGTAGTGCGCCGTTGCGCCGATCATCTTGACCCCGCGGGCATGGGCCTGGTGATAGGGGCGGGCGCCCTTGAAGCCGGGCAGGAAACTGTGGTGGATGTTGATGCAACGGCCCGAGAGGAACGCCGTCATTTCATTCGATAGGACCTGCATATAGCGCGCCAGCACGATCAACTCGGCACCTGTCCGTTCGATCAGTTCGCGGATTTGCGCTTCCTGGTGCGGCTTGGTCTGGGGCGTGATCGGGAAGTGGTGATAGGGCACCCCATCGACCAGCGGCATGGTCAGCGCATCCTGGGGGTGATTGCCGACGATCCCGACCACGTCCATCGCCAGTTCGCCGATGCGGTGGCGATAGAGCAGGTCGGCAAGGCAATGGTCGAACTTGCTCACCAGCAGCAACACCTTGCGCGGCACGTCGCGCTGGCGCAGCGACCAGCGCATATCGAGTTGGTTGGCCAGCGGGGCAAAGGCGGCGCTGATCATCGCCATCGTCGCGCCGCGCGGATCGAACTCGACCCGCATGAAGAACGAGCCCTCATCCTGGTCGTTGAACTGCTGCGCATCGACGATGTTGCAGCCCTGATCATAGAGGCAGCCCGAAACGCGCGCGGTAATCCCCGGCTGGTCCTGGCAGGACAGGGCAAGGATTTGCAGGCCGGTCATCGTTTCACTCCGCGAATTGCGCCCGGTGCGCCTATTCGTTTTTCGGCCATGGTCCAACCCCCATGTTCAACGGCGCGACTTGCGCCGGGCCGGGCAAGCTGCCAACGCGACGCCATGACTGACACCCGCGTCCTGCCGCTCGAGGCGGTTCACAACTTCCGCGACTATGGCGGTTATGCAACCACTGACGGGCGACGGGTCAGAACCGGACTACTTTGGCGTTCCGCCCAGCATGGAGATGCGACCACGGCCGATCTCGATGCGATCAACGCACTTGGCCTGACCACCGTGGTCGACCTTCGCGGCCCCAGCGAGCGCGAGGCCAAACCCTGCGTGCGCCATCCGGGATTCTCTGCGCAGGTGTTTGCCTATCCCGAAGAGACCGCCGGTCTTGCCCTGCATACCGAGGCTGCGGATGGCGCGATCAGCGCGGATATGGCGCGCCGCGCAATGATCCGGCTCTATGAGGGGATCGCCTATCGCGAAAACCTGGTGCCGATGCTGCGCTGTCATTTCGAGGTGCTGCGGCGGGCCGAGGGGCCGAGCCTGGTCCACTGCGTCGCGGGCAAGGATCGTACCGGCTTTGCCGTTGCGCTGGTCCATCATGCGCTCGGCGTGCCGCGCGAGGCGATCGTCGAAGACTACCTGCTGACCAATTCGGCGGGCAATATCGAGGCGCGAATCGCCTCGGGCGCCCTCCCGATGCGTGAGCGTTATCCGGGTATCGACGATGCGACGATCCGCACCCTGATGGGGGTTGATGCTGACTATATCGACACCGCGATCCGCGCGGTCGAGCGGCGCCACGGCACGATCGATTCCTATCTCGATCAGGTCATCGGGATCGATGCGGCGGCGCGCGACGCACTGCGCGAGCATTATCTCGAGGGCTAGAGGAAGCGGCGTACCTCGGTCATGAACCGATCGAACTGGTCATGGTGGAGCCAATGTCCGGCGTTCTCGAACTCGATCACCTGATGATCGCGGAATATCTTTGCCCGCCCGTCCTTTTCCGGGTTTGAGGCCCAGCTATCGGCGCCATAGAGGAACAGCACCGGGCAGGTGACTGCCGCCCAAAGCTCGTCGATGCGGTCCTCGGGCGTGTCCTCGAACGGCCAGACGTTGAGGTAGGGGTCGAACTTCCAGCTCCAGGTGCCGTCTTCGTTGCGGCTGGCGCCGTGGATGGTCAGGTGGCGCGCCTGCGCATCGGTGAGGAAGGCGTTTTCCTCCTTCATGCGGGCATAGGCGGCCTCGATCGTCAGGTAGCGCCGCGGAA
Source organism: Pseudomonadota bacterium (assembly GCA_018241045.1). Classification (GTDB taxonomy): domain Bacteria; phylum Pseudomonadota; class Alphaproteobacteria; order Sphingomonadales; family Sphingomonadaceae; genus Novosphingobium. Next base: position 4,814 of record JAFEEP010000481.1, read on the forward strand.
TCCGGCCCGAGGCTGAGCGGCGCTGTTCGATCCACGCGCGGAAGCGGTTGGCATAGCCCTCAGCCTCGCGCTCGGCGCGGACCTTGGGCGAGGGGCCCAGTCCCTCGATATTGACCAGCTTGCGCACCTTTTCCGAGTAGAGCCCCGTGAATCGCGTGGCGATATTCCCGCCCAACGAGTGGGCGATGATCGTCACCTGATCGTGACCAAGGGTGTGAACCAGCTGGGCAAAATCATAGACGAACATGTTCATCTCGTAATTGCCGTCCGGCGCCCAGGCGCTGTCGCCGTGGCCGCGCAGGTCAGGGGCAATCACGTGCCAGTCCTGCGCCAGTTCCTCGGCCACCCAGTCCCAGCTGCGTGAATGATCGCGCCCGCCATGCTGGAGGATCAGCGGCGGCTTGTCAGGGTTGCCCCAGTCGACATAGTTGAGCCGCAGGCGTTGCGAGATGAAGCTGTTCGAGGTCGGGCCGTGAATCTGCATGGCGCTGGGCTTTGCGATGAAGCGCGGCGCGCGTCAATCTGGCTTAGAATTCGACCCCTACCGCAAAGCGCAATTGTCCCTTGGTATCGTCCTTCGCCGCGCCGAGGGCAAAGAGATAGCCGGTTTCGATTTCCAGTTCGCGGGGCAGGCCCTCGATCTCGAACCGTGCGACTGGTCCAACGTAGTGTTCGGCGCGGTGGAACAGGTGGCCCGAGGTGCCGATGTCGCCGAATGCCTGCAGGCCGATTTCGAAATCGTCTCCGGCGCGGGCCATGGTTGAGGCAGCGTAGGAGAACTCGACCCGTTCGCCGCTGGCGAGCTTCTTTTCCCCGACCAGGTTGAGTCGCAGGTCCATCACGCGGTCACGATGCTGGAGCAGGATCTTGCCCTCAAGTCCGTCCGGGCCATGCGTCCCCAGGGCATATTCGCCATAGGCGGCGACATCGATCGGGCCGATCCGACCGAGGTGATAGATCGCCTCGATCCCGTATTCCTCAGCCTTGCGCGGTGCGCCGGGTTCCCGATCGAATTCGCCGAATGCGCCGATCCGCAGGTTGTCATTGACCCCGTAGGCAGCTTCGAGCTTGAGAACGTCCACGCCATCGGCGGGGCCGGCTGTAAGCCGGTCGTAGCGGGATTCGAGCTCCAGCTCCCTTGGCTCGACCGTCGCGCCATAGACCTCGCTGCCAAGACCCGGCGCGGCAAGGGCGGCGGATGGCATCACGCCAAGCAGTAACGCAGCGACGACGATCGAACGCATGAAATCCCCCGTGGAATCGATATTTTGGCCGGCTAATGCGAGTCATTCGCAAAAACAAGTCGGAATCGGCATCGACCCGATTTTTGGCGTGGGGGAAATCGCACAGCGCAGGTCTGGCAATCATGGGGCGCACCACCTACTTCGGCGGCAACTGGAGGATTGCATGACCACCCATACCACCAAGATGCTGATCATCGGATCAGGGCCGGCCGGGCTTTCCGCCGCTATCTATGGCGCGCGTGCTGGCTTGCAACCGATCGTCGTCCAGGGACTTCAGCCCGGTGGGCAGTTGACGATTACTACCGATGTCGAAAACTACCCCGGTTTCCGCGACGTGATCCAGGGGCCGTGGCTGATGCAGGAAATGCAGGCCCAGGCCGAACACGTCGGCACGCGGATGCTCTGGGATACGATCACCAGTGTCGATCTGTCATCCTCGCCGTTCCGCGCGCGTGGCGATAGCGGTGATGTCTATGAGGGCGATACCCTGGTGATCGCCACCGGGGCGCAGGCCAAGTGGCTGGGCGTGCCTGGCGAGCAGGACCTGTCGGGCAAGGGTGTTTCGGCTTGCGCGACCTGCGACGGTTTCTTCTATCGCGGCAAGAAGGTGGTGGTGATCGGCGGCGGCAACACCGCGGTCGAAGAGGCGCTCTACCTCACCAACCATTCCGCCGACGTCACCCTGATCCATCGCCGCGACAGCCTGCGTGCGGAAAGGATCCTGCAGGACCGGCTGTTCGCCCATCCCGCGATCAAGGTGCTGTGGAACAAGGAAGTCGATCACTTCATTGGTGGCGAGGGCGGGCTGAGCGGCGTCGCGCTGAAGGATACCGTCACCGGCGAAGCCTCGGTCGAGCCGACCCAGGGCGCCTTCGTCGCGATCGGGCACGCCCCGGCGACCGAACTGTTCAAGGGGCAGCTTCCGGTCGATGCCAGCGGGTACCTGATCGTTGAGCCGGGGACGCCCAAGACCTCGATCCCCGGGGTGTTTGCTTGCGGGGATGTGATGGATCACACTTATCGCCAGGCGGTGACCGCTGCGGGAACCGGCTGCATGGCCGCGCTCGATGCCGAGCGCTTCGTCGCCGAGCGCGAGTTCAAGGCGCTGCAGACCGCCTAGGCCACGCTTCGCAGCGCGGCGAGCAACTGTCCGAGCAGCCAGATCCGGGCCTGCGGCTCGACGAAGCTGTGGCTCGCCTCGGGACAGCGGCGCAGGCGCGGGTCGCTCTTGTCCCAATGGTCGAGGAAGGCCTGCGCGGTGCGATCGCGTTCAGCGATCAGGATCGTCGCGGCTCCGGCAAACCTGGCAAGCCCGGCCGCCATGTCGTGCGCCAACCCGGTCGGCGGGGCATCGGGCGCGGCCGCGTCCTTGAGGCTTGCAGCGAGCGCGGAAACCTTGACCTTGCCCCCCAGCAACCGCAGCCATGCGCGCGGATCGGCAAGGCGGCGCAGATAATGCGCGCGGATGCGCTGCGGGGTCATCTGCGGCGGGGCTTCGATGGCCGCCTCCGTCGTCTCCGTCTCGGGCTCGAAGGTCCAGGGGTTGGCGAGGACGAGGGCATCGCAGCCTTCGCCCCCGGCCAGCATCAGCGCGCTTGCCGCATCACAATTGCCGAAGGCGACCACACCGCGCAACGTCGGGACATGGGCGCGGAAAGCGCGCAACGCCGCAGCGATGTCGGGCGCGCTGGCGGTGAAGGTGGCGTTCTCGCCCTCGCTGTCGCCAATCCCGCGGCGATCGAAGCGCAGCACCGGAAATCCGGCTGCGGCGATCCGTTCGGCCAGCGCGGCCTGGCTCGCAAAGGCGCCGGAACGCACCTCGTTTCCGCCGCTGACGATCAGCAGCCCGGTCGCTGACGGCGCGGTGTCGAGCGTGCCGGCCAACATCGCGCCGCGGCAGTTGAAGGTCAATTGCCTGCGGCTCATGCGGCGAGGCTCATTGTGACGACCGCAGCAAGCGCATCGGCCTGGGCGGGATCGAAATCGGGCTCTGCCCGCAGCCACAGCGGACTGCCGCCGATCATGTCCTGATCGATCGCGCTCAATCCCCCACGCGGGACCGGGGCGAGGGCCTGCAACTGGCGCAGCATCTCCGCCGAGAGCGAATATCCGGCCAGTTAGAGCCCTTGTTCCAGACCCTGATTGAACAAGCCATCGACGCTTTCCTCGCGCCCCGCTTCGCGCGCGGCGATCACGCGGGCGCGCAGCAGGGTCTTGAGCAAGCTCGCGCCCTTGACGGGGGCATAGTGCCACCCGCCCAGCGCGGGCGGCAGGATCAGTCCGCCGCCCCGGATCGCAAGGACATGAGTCGCGCCAAAGTGCCGTGCGGCGGCGTGCATCGCGGTGGCCCAGTCCTCGGGCTCAAGCTGGGAGAGATACTGGCGGCTCTCGTTGCAGCCGGGCAAGTCGGGCAGGAAGCAGTCGTGGCCCGCGCCATCAAGCCGCCGCATCACCTCGACCGTGAAGCGTCGCAGCTTGTTGGCCTCGTCAAGCAGGGCGGGGACGACGAGCAGGCGAACCGGACGTTCCTGGTCGAAGACCAGCGCATATTCCTCGGCATCGCCGCCGCCGGGCAGGGGGCAGGGGTAGCTTGTGGGCGTCACGCCGCCTCGCGCTTGGCCTTCACGAAGGCGAGGAGCGAACCGTAGGTCTCGAACAGTTCGCCATCGACCTCGTCCTCGTCGATGACGATGTCGAAGCGATCCTCAAGTTCGGTGAGCAGACCTGCGACCGCCATCGAATCGAGTTCGGGCAGATGGCCGAACAGGCCTGTGTCGTCGGTGAAGGCATCAGCCTGGCCGGGCTTCAAGCCCAGCACATCGGCCAGAACTCGGCGCAGCTTGTGATCGATCGAGGCAGTCATGGCGATCCCGTCAAGACGTGGTTGTTGTGCGCTTAACCGCGCCGGACCAATCGGCGCAAGCCATTGCGGACAATCGCGGGCCAATTGCCCGGCGCGCCCGGGCGCAACAGGTCGAGGCGGTAGCGGGTGCGTTGCTGTTCCATCCAGTCGCGTTTGTAGCCATCGTCGCCGGTGCCGAAGTCGACCAGGGCAACCTTGTCCCGGTCGATTACCTCCTCGAACAACGCGGCGGAAAGGGTGGTGCCGGGTGACAGCGCCCTGGCGTCGTCACGGTGCGCGAGCTTGTGAATGAAAGCGATGCCATGCTCGACCGTCCAGAACTGCGCGGCGACCGGCTGATCATCGACGCGGGCCACGGCCATGCGCAGCCGTCCGGCGGCGCCTTCCTCCTCGGCAAAGCGGCGCAGGAATGCGGGTGAACCTTCCTGCGGTTTCCAGCTTTCTGCATAGACTTCTTCATAGTTTGCATAAGCTTGCCGATCAAACTTGCGATATAGCATCACATCGACTTTCCCGCCCTTGCGCTTCAGCGTCGTGCGCAGGGGGCCCGGGCGCGAGGCCATGTATTCGGCAAAGCTCCGCCCGTTGAGGGCCAGAATGTGGTTGGTGTCGCAGGGTGCCTTCCAGACCAGCCAACCGCTCGCGCGAAAAGCCGCGGAGAGCAGGTCGGCATCGTCCTCGGACAGCTTGTCGAGCATCATACGCTGGGCTTGCGCGGCGAGATCACGGGCAAGGGCGGTGAACAGCCCGGCCTGGTCCGCGCCCGGCGTCGCCAGCGCCGCGAGGCGGAAGCAGTACCAGTTGCAGAAGCCGGTGATTGTGCCTCCGCTCCGCATCAGCGGCAGGACGGCGCGATGCTCGCCAGCGCGGGCCACTGCGACGAGGGGTTGCATGGCGCAGGTTTCGGCAAGGTTGCGCCACCATTCTATCCGGTCGAACGGGGCGACGGCATGGGGCGCGGAAAGCAGGGCGGCCAGCGTGGCATCGCCTTGCACTTCATTAAGATCATCGTGATAGTTAACCACGACCACGCCGTATTTCCCCCCTAGGAGCCGAAAACCCCGTCATGCCTGCCGAACCGTCATCGCCGATCCGGACGCTGGATCATCTCGCGCTGCGCGGCCGCGATGACGACCCGGCGCTGATCCTGCGCGAGCGCACCATTAGCTACAAGGACTTAAGGGATCGTGTCGCGCAGCTCGCCGGATGGCTGCGGACCAGGGTTGACGGCAAAGGTGAACGCGTTGCCACCTGGGCGGCCAAAGGCGAACTGACCTGCCTGATGCCGCTGGCCGCAGCGCGCGCCGGACTGGTCCACGTCCCGATCAACCCGCTGCTCAAGCACGCGCAGGTCGCGCATATCCTGGCGGATAGCGGCGCGCGGATGCTGATCGCCAGCCACGCGCGCCTTGCCAGCCTGCAAGATGGTGACGTTCCGGCGGACTGCCTGATTTGTGACGAGGACGCAGCCATCGAACAGAGTCATGCGGCACCCGACGTGGATCACGCACCGGGCTCGCCTGATGATCTTGCGGCGATCCTCTACACTTCGGGATCGACCGGACCGCCCAAGGGGGTGATGCTCAGCCATGCCAATATGTGGTTGGGCGCGGAGAGCGTCGCCTCCTATCTCGGTCTTGGCTCCGACGATCGTGCGCTGGCGGTGCTGCCGCTGTCGTTCGACTATGGCCAGAACCAGTTGCTGTCGCACTGGTACGCCGGGGGCAGCGCGGTTCCGCTCGATTATCTGACACCGCGCGATGTGGTGAAAGCGGTGGCGCGCCATGGCGTCACCACTCTGGCTGCCGTGCCACCGCTGTGGGTGCAACTGGTCGAACTTGACTGGCCGAAGGAGGCCGTGGCCCCGTTGCGCCGCCTGACGAACAGCGGCGGCGCGCTCACGCCCGATCTGGTGCGCGCGCTGCGCATGAAGTTTCCCGAGGCCCGGCTTTTCCCGATGTACGGGCTGACCGAGGCCTTCCGCTCGACTTATCTCGATCCCGATCTGGTCGATCGCCATCCGTCCTCGATGGGCAAGGCCATTCCCCATGCTGAGGTGCTGGTGGTCGGCGATTCTGGCGTAATCGCGGATGATGATGAGGAGGGCGAACTGGTCCATTGCGGCCCGTTGGTCGCGCAAGGGTATTGGAACGATCCGGAACGCAGCGCCGAGCGGTTCAAACCCGCGCCTGCCGGTTCGCGCTTTGGGGGCATGGCCGTGTGGTCGGGGGACCGCGTGCGCCGCGATGCCCAAGGGCTGCTCTACTTCGTCGGACGGCGCGACGCGATGATCAAGAGTGCCGGAAACCGGATCAGCCCGCAGGAGATCGAGGAAGCTGCGCTGGCGAGCGGCCTTGTGTCCGAAGCCGTTGCGCTCGGCATCCGGGACGAGCGACTGGGGCAGGCGGTTCACCTGATCGTGCGGGGGAAATCCGGCATCTCAGGCGAAAAACAAGAATTACCCCGTATCCTCATGCAGGAATTGCCTAATTTCATGCAGCCCAAAGTAATTCACTGGCGCGATGCCATGCCCCTGTCGGCCAATGGCAAGATCGATCGCGTTGCCCTTGCTCAGGAACTCGCCGCGTGAAGCCGCTGGGGCCGATCCCGCCGGGCTATGCGTTGATCGACGGCGAACTGGCCGTCGCCGGGCGCAAGGCAAGCGAGCTGGTCGCCACGGCGGGAGAAACCCCGCTGTTCGTCTATTCGGCGCAGCATATGCGGCGGCGAGTGGCTGCGCTGCGCGAAGCCATGCCCGCGCGGTTGGCGCTGCACTATGCGGTGAAGGCAAATCCTTTTGGCCCGGTGCTTCAACTGATGGACGGGCTGGTCGACGGGTTCGACATTGCCTCTGGCGGCGAGCTGACGATGATCGCGGCAGCGGGAATTGCGACCGACCGGGTCAGCTTTGCCGGTCCGGGCAAGCGCGATTCCGAACTGGAAGCGGCCATTACAGCGGGCGTCACGCTCAATCTCGAATCCGAGGGCGAGGCGGATCGCGCCCTGGCGATCGCCGAGCGCACGGGTGCGACGCCGCGGTTGGCGATCCGGGTCAATCCCGATTTCGATCTCAAGGGATCGGGAATGAAGATGGGCGGCGGGGCCAAACCCTTTGGCATCGACGCCGAACGGGTGCCCGATCTGGCGCGGCGGATCATTGCCTCCGGGGCCGAGTGGCGCGGCCTGCACATCTTTGCGGGAAGCCAGTCGCTCGATAGCGATGCCATTTCCGAAACCCAGGCGGAAACGATCCGCCTTGCGGCACGGCTTGCCGAGGCGAGTGGGGTGCCCTTGCCGCATTGCAACCTTGGCGGCGGGCTTGGCATTCCCTATTTCGCGGGCGACGAGCCGGTCGACCTAGCGGGCATCGGCGCGCGGTTGAGTGAACAGTTCGCGGTTCTGCCAGGCGTCCTCTCCGAAACTCGATTCTGCATTGAAATGGGGCGCTATCTAGCTGGTGAAGCAGGAATATACCTGACGCGGATCGTTGATCGCAAGGTCAGCCACGGCGAAACGTTCCTTGTCGTCGATGGCGGTCTGCATCACCAGCTTGCGGCAAGCGGCAATTTCGGCACCGTTGTCCGGCGCAATTATCCCGTGGCGATCGCCACCCGCTTCGACGCGCCGGTCGATGAGGAGGCGAGCGTGGTTGGGTGCCTGTGTACTCCGCTCGACAGGCTGGCCGAAAAGGGCGGCTTTCCACGCGCCGAAGTCGGCGATCTGATCGCCGTGTTCTGCGCCGGGGCCTATGGCGCCAGCGCCAGCCCGGCAACGTTCCTGGGCCATCGTCCGGCAGCAGAAACGCTGGTTTAACCCGGTCGTCCAGTTCGTTCCATTTCGGGACCGGGCCCACGATTTCCTGCGTAATCCGGGAAGTTGGCTTCAAGGCTAACGCAATATTCACCCTTTTTGCCGATAGCGAAGGGTGAATAGCCGGGTCGCAGTCCGGGGAAGGGCATTCCCCTGCGGCGAACCGGTGCGTGAAAAGGACATGCCCGATGCCGATCTCCCGCTTTTCCCGCCTGCTTGCCGGCAGTGCCATGGCCAGCATGGCGCTGGGTGGTTGTGCGGGAAGCGCCAAGGGTCCGCAGCTTCCGCCCGCCTCGTTCGTGGCGATGCAGGAAGGCCCGGGCGAGGAATATGTCATCGGACCGCTCGATGAACTGACGATCTTCGTCTGGCGCAACCCGGAGCTGGGCGCCAAGGTTCAGGTTCGCCCCGACGGGCGGATCACCACGCC
>JAFEEP010000482.1 GCA_018241045.1 Pseudomonadota bacterium
CGATGAAGCCAAGGCGCTGGTGTAATCCGATGATGCACATCAAGAAAGAGGCGTCGGAACGCCACGTCCTGACCATCACGGTCGATAACGAGGCGGGGATTCTCGCCAAGATCGCCGGGCTGTTCACCGCGCGCGGCTATAACATCGACAGCCTGACCGTGGCCGACATCACCGAAAACCACGCGGTCAGCCGGATCACCATCGTGACTCACGGCCCACCGGCGGTGATCGACCAGATCCACGCCCAGCTTGACCGGCTGGTCCCGGTTCACAAGGTCGTCGACCTGACCGAGGCGGGCGATCACGTCGAACGCGAACTGGCGCTGGTCAAGGTGTCCGGCACGGGCGAGGCTAGGGTCGAAGCGCTGCGGTTGGCCGACGTGTTCCGCGCCAAGGTGATCGACACCACCACGTCGAGCTTTATCTTCGAGCTGACCGGCGCGCCCGACAAGATCGACCGCTTCGTCGCGCTGATGCGCGAACTGGGGCTGGTCGAGGTTGGCCGTACCGGCGTCGTCGGAATGATGCGCGGGGCCGAGGCGGCTTAGGAATTCACGCCTTCCCTTTCCTGCACCGTTGCCCCGAACTTGTTTCAGGGTTCACGGTGCCCCAAGGCCAGGGCAGGATTTGTTGCACGATGGATGCTGAAACGAGTTCAGCATGACGATTGAATAGGAAGCGGAAATGAAAGTCTATTACGACGCCGACGCCGACCTGAACCTGATCACCGGCAAGAAGATCGCTATCGTCGGCTATGGCTCGCAAGGCCACGCCCATGCCCAGAACCTGCGCGACAGCGGCGTCAAGGACGTGGCCATTGCGCTGCGCCCCGGTTCGGCCAGCGCCAAGAAGGCGGAAGGCGCCGGGTTCAAGGTGATGAGCAACGCCGAGGCCGCCAAATGGGCCGACGTGCTGATGATCCTCGCCCCCGATGAAACCCAGGCCGCAATCTGGGAAAACGACATCAAGGGCAACATGAAGCCGGGAAGCGCCCTCGCCTTTGCGCACGGCCTCAACATCCATTTCGGCCTGATCGAAGCCCCCGCCGACATCGACGTGATCATGATCGCGCCCAAGGGTCCGGGCCACACCGTGCGCAGCGAATACCAGCGCGGCGGCGGCGTGCCCTGCCTGATCGCGGTCCACCAGGATGCCAGCGGCAATGCCCATGACGTTGCCCTTGCCTATGCCAGCGGCGTTGGCGGCGGCCGCTCGGGCATCATCGAAACCAATTTCAAGGAAGAATGCGAAACCGATCTGTTCGGCGAGCAGGCCGTGCTGTGCGGCGGGATCACTCACCTGATCCAGGCCGGGTTCGAAACCCTGGTCGAAGCGGGCTACGCCCCGGAAATGGCCTATTTCGAATGCCTTCACGAAACCAAGCTGATCGTCGACCTGCTCTATGAAGGCGGCATCGCCAATATGCGCTACTCGATCAGCAACACCGCCGAATATGGCGACATCACCACCGGCCCGCGGATCATCACCGATGAAACCAAGGCGGAAATGAAGCGCGTCCTGGCCGACATCCAGTCGGGCCGTTTCGTCAAGAACTTCGTTCTCGACAACCGCGCCGGTCAGCCCGAACTGAAGGCCGCCCGCAAGGCCGCCGAAGCCCACCCGATCGAAAAAACCGGCAGCGCCCTGCGCGCGATGATGCCATGGATCGGCAAGAACAAGCTGGTCGATCAGGAAAAGAACTGATCCTCCGACAGCGCCAGACGAGGCCCGGGGCTTGGCTCCGGGCCTTTGTCGTTTTGGCGCGAGTTTCTGCCACCGACCAAACAGGTTCGTTCGCCGTGGGTTTACTTGACCATCAAGGCAGATCATCAGGCGCCTGAATTCATTCAGGAGTCGCAAGCCGTGAACAAATCGACCTTTACCGCGCTGTCACTCGCCGTGCTGGTTTCTGCGTTGCCGCTTGCCGCGCAGCCGGTGATGCAGAAGCCCGGCAGCACCTCGACCGCGACGATCAGCGGCGGCACCTATCAGGCCGATCCGGCGCACACGCTGGTGGTGTGGAAAGTCGATCACCTCGGCTTCACGCCCTACACCGGGATCTTCGGCGACGTGGCGGGCACGCTGCAGCTTGACCCCAAGCGCCCAGCCGCGGCCAGGGTCGAAGTGACGATCCCGGTCGCCAAGGTGATGACCGCCAGCGCCGACCTGACCGCGCACCTGCTGCGCGCTCCTGCCAAGGACGGGGCAAAGCCCGACTTCTTCGGGGCCGATCCTGCCCCAGCGCGCTTTGTTTCGACCAGCGTCAAGGTGCTGGGCAAGGGCCGTGCGGCCATCACAGGCAACCTGACGCTCAATGGCGTGACCCGGCCGGTGGTACTCGACGCCAGCTTCTATGGCGCAGGCAAGCTGCCTGCGCCGATGGGCGGCAAGGAAAACGTCGGATTCACCGCGCGGGCCACGATCCGGCGCAGCGAGTTCGGCTTGGGCTTCCTTGTCCCGATGCTGTCCGACGCGGTATCGCTGGAAATCGCAGCGGCTTTCCAGAAGTAGGCCTCAGCGCATCAGGGCAAAGGCGGTGCGCAGTTCGTTGACGAAAGCTTCGGGCTGCTCCCACGCGGCGAAGTGGCCGCCCTTGTCCATCTCGCCCCAGTGAACCAGGCGCTTGTAATTGCGCTCGGCCCACTTGCGCGGACATGGCAGGATTTCTCTGGGGAAGGCGCTGATCGCGACCGGCAGGGCAATCTCCTGCGGAGCGAAACTGCCGAAGCTTTCCCAATAGAGCCGGGCCGATGATGCCCCGGTGCCGGGCAGCCAGTAGAGCATGATGTTGTCGAGTATCTGGTCGCGGCTGAGCGCATCGTAGGGCGAGCCCTGATTGTCGGTCCAGGCCCACATTTTCTCGAATATCCACGCAGCCAGAGCGACGGGGGAGTCGACCAGACCATAGCCAAGCGTCTGCGGACGGGTCCGCTGCTGGGTAGAATAGCCGGAATCCCAGTCCTGATAGTGCTTGAGCGCCGTCAGCGCCTTCATCTCGGCGGGCGTCGGGTTCGCCAGATCTTCGGCATTGGGGCGCCCGATCGGCATATTGAGATGAATGCCGGTGCAACCGTGGATGTGCTGCACCCCGATCGAGGTGGTCACCGCGCTGCCCCAATCGCCGCCCTGCGCCACCCAGCGCGAATAGCCCAGCCGCGCCATCAACTGCCCCCAGGCCAGGGCGATCTGCTCGACCCCCCAACCCGTCCGCACCGGCTTGCCCGAAAAACCGAACCCGGGCAGCGACGGGGCAACGACATGGAAAGCATCCTCCGCCCGCCCGCCGAAACGGACCGGATCGGCAAGCTGTTCGATCACCCCCATGAACTCGATCACCGATCCGGGCCAGCCGTGCGTCATGATCAGCGGCATGGCATGGGGCTCGGGCGAGCGGACATGAAGGAAATGGATGTCGAGCCCGTCGATCTCGGTCACGAACTGGCCGAGGGTATTGAGCCGCGCTTCGCATCGGCGCCAGTCGTAATCCTTGCGCCAATAGCCGACCAGATCCCGAACCGCCTCCAGCGGCGCACCCTGCGACCAGTCATCGACAGTTTCGCGCTCGGCCCAGCGGGTCTGGCCAATGCGTTGCGCAAGGTCATCGAGATGCGGCTGGGCGATCGCAAGGTGGAAAGGACGAATATCGGTCATGGCGACAAACCTGATTCAAAATCCCGCTTGTGTTAATCGCTCGATTAAGGTCAAGCCGGAATGAGGCACGGGAGAGCGACCACATGAACAACACCATGCTGGAAGGCGTCAAGGTGGTCGATCTCACCAGTGTGGTATTTGGCCCCTATTGCACGCAGATTCTGGCCAATCTGGGGGCGGATGTCATCAAGGTCGAAAGCCCGGGATCGGGCGATGCGTTTCGCTGGGCTGGCGCCGCACCGGTAACGCCGGGGATGGCGCCAGGCTTCATGGCGGTGAACCGGGGCAAACGCTCGATCGTGCTAGACCTCAAGAATGACGACGACCGCGCGGTTCTGCGCGATCTGATCCGCGATGCCGATATCTTCGTCGCCAACGTGCGCGGCAAGGCGCTTGGCCGGCTTGGTCTCGATTATGAAGCGGTCAAGGCGCTGCGA
>JAFEEP010000483.1 GCA_018241045.1 Pseudomonadota bacterium
AGGGTGAAGGTTCCGACCAGCAGGCCCGGCCGCCAGCGGGCGCGAGTCTTCCAGAACAGCACCAGCATGACGATCACCATCGCCAGTCCTTCCAGCAGCGCCTCGTAAAGCTGGCTGGGATGGCGCGGCAGTGGCCCGGCGCCGGGGAAGATCATCGCCCAGGGCACGTTGGACCCGGCAACGCGGCCCCACAGCTCGCCATTGACGAAGTTGGCGAGGCGCCCGAACAGCATTCCGAAGGGCACCGCCACCGCGATGTAGTCACACACCCGCAGGAAATTGAGCCGTCCGCGCCAGCACACCCAGGCGATCGCCAGCAGCACCCCGACCAGCCCGCCGTGGAAGCTCATCCCGCCTTCCCACAGCTTGACCAGCTCGGACGGGTGCGCCCACAGGCTGGGAATGCCGGTATCTCCCCCGGTGTAGAAGGTGGCATAGCCCAGTCGTCCGCCCAGGATCACGCCCAGGGTGCAATAGAAGAACAGATCGTCGGCGTGGCGCTGGGCCATCGGCGCGCCGGGCGCCTTGATCATCTTCGAGACCTGCCAATAGGCCAGCACGATCCCGGCGAGGTAGGCCAGGCTGTACCAGCGCAACTGGAATTCCCCCAGCGGGGTGCTGAAGGCGAACAGGTAACGCTTGAGGCCGAGATTTTCGAAATAGATCGGCGCGTGGTCCGCCGCCGCAGCGAGCCATAGTGACAGCAAGTGCTTAACCCCTTAAACGAATCTTTGCCGCGAACGCGAACCGACCGGTTACCCCAGCCGTGCAGGATCGCTTTTGGCACATCAAGTGCCGGAAACAAACCGGTCCCGGGCGTGAGAAGGGCGCGCCTTGCGGATAACGGGAAAAAGGATGCCTCATGGCGAGCGAACTCGATACTGCCCTCGATTCTGTCATTGCCCGCCTGACCGCGCCGGGAGCGCCGCTGGAAACCGTGCCTTACGAACGGTTCGGCCACAGCCTGCCGATATTCCAGCACGCGCCGCCCACGCTCGTCCATTATTTCGCGCACTATGCCGCCGAACAGGGCGACAAGACCTTCCTGGTCGAGGGCCAGGTGCGGATGACCTTTGCGCAGGTCCACGCCGCCGCGCGCACCGTGGCCGGGGCGCTGGTCGCCGGGCAGCGGATCGCCAAGGGCGAACGGGTGGGTATCGCCGCGCGCAATTCGATCAACTGGATCATCGCCTATCTCGGCGTGGTCATGGCCGGCGGCTGCGCTACCCTGCTCAACGGCTGGTGGAGCGGCGAGGAACTGGCCGACGGAATCGAACTGGCCGAATGCACCCTGACGCTGGCCGATGAACAGCGCGCCGCGCGGCTGGAAGGGCTGCGCTATCCGGGCAAGCTGATGGTCTTCGGCCACGATGCCGACTGGCGCCAGGGGCTGGCCCCGCTGCTCGCCAGTGGCGGGGATGAAACCACGCCGCTGCCAGAACTCACCGGCGATGACCTGGCGACGATCCTTTATACCTCGGGGTCGACGGGGCAGTCCAAGGGCGCCTATTCCGATCACCGCGGGGTGGTTCAGGCGACGATGAGCTATGCCGCCCAGTCGCTGATGGTGATGACCTACCTGACCGAGCGGGGCCAGGCGCCCGACCCCTCGGCGCAGCCCGCAACCCTGGTCAACGTGCCGCTGTTCCACGTGACGGGCGAGGTGCCGCTGTTCCTGCAGAGCTTCGCCATCGGGCGCAAGCTGGTGCTGATGCCCAAGTGGGACGCCGAGGCGGCGATGCGGCTGATCGAGCAAGAGAAGGTCACCTATTTCGTCGGCGTGCCGCTGATGAGCTTCGAGATCGCCACTCATCCCAACCGGGACAAGTACGATTTGTCGTCCTGCGTGTCCTTCGCCGCGGGCGGCGCGCCGCGCCCGGTCGATCACGTCACCCGCATCCGCGAAGCGCTGCCCCATGCCTTTCCGCTGCTTGGCTATGGCCTCACGGAAACCAACGGGGTGGGCTGCGGCAACTTCAACGAGAACTACCTCGCCAAGCCCGGTTCGACCGGCACCGCGTCGAAGCCGCTGGTCGAGGTCGGCATCCTCAACGATGCCGGGCAGACCATGACAACCGGCGATGTCGGTGAAGTCTCGTTCCGCACGATCTGCAACTTCCTCGGCTACTGGAACAACACCGAAGCGACCAAGGAAGCGATCATGCCCGATGGCTGGTTCCGCACCGGGGACCTCGGCTACCTCGACGAGGACGGCTATCTTTATATCGTCGACCGCAAGAAGGACATCATCATCCGCGGCGGCGAGAACATCAGCTGCATCGAGGTCGAGCAGGCGATCTACAGCCATCCCAAAATCGCCGAAGCCAGCGTCTTCGGCATGGCCGACGAACGCTTCGGCGAGCTGCCGACCGGGGTATTTCTCGCCAAGGAGGGTGAAAACCTGACCGAGGACGAGCTGCGCACCTTCCTCCAGACCCGCATCGCCCCTTTCAAGGTGCCGGTGCGGTTGTGGCAGGAACACGCCTCGCTGCCGCGCCTTGGCACCGAAAAGGTTGACAAGCGCACGCTCAAGGCCCGTTACCTCAGCGTGTGGGAAAGCGAACAGAAGAACCCGGCCTGAAGGCACCCCGGATCGCCAACCAGCGCGCGGTGGTCGATCGCCGCGTACTGGCCGGTGCCGTGGCCGATGCGGTCGCGGCCAAAGGTGCGACCGGGGCGCGGCCCCAGGTGGTCGAGCTATTGCGCAGCGCGCTCGCCGATGGCCGGGCCGAGATCGCGCGGCGCCTGTCGGAAAAACCCTCGGCCGGGCATGACTGCGCCGAGGCCCAGGCCTTCCTGATCGACCAGTTGATCCGGGTGATCCACGACCACGTGGTCGTGGACGTCTATCCTTCAGGCAATCGCTCGACCGGCGAGCGGCTGACGATCATGGCCGTGGGCGGCTATGGCCGGGGCGAAATGGCGCCCCATTCGGATGTCGACATCGCCTTCATCACCCCCGGCAAGCAGACCGCCTGGTGCGAACAGGTGATCGAGGCGATCCTCTATTTTCTCTGGGACCTCGGGCTCAAGGTCGGTCAGTCGAGCCGCTCGCTTGACGACATGGTGCGGATGGGGCGCAGCGACCTGACGATCCGCACCGCGATGCTGGAGGGACGCTACGTCTGGGGCGACCAGGCCCTGTTCGACGAGGCTCAGGCCCGCTTCTGGGCCGAGGTCGTCGCGGGGACCGAACGCCAGTTCGTTGCCGAGAAGCTGGCCGAACGCAACGAGCGGCACAAGCGGCTGGGCGACAGCCGCTATGTCGTCGAACCCAATGTGAAGGAAGGCAAGGGCGGCCTGCGCGATCTGCACACGCTCTACTGGATCGGCAAATATATCCATCACGTCCGCGACGTATCGGAACTGGTCGATGTCGGGCTGCTGACCCCGGCCGAATACCGCTCGTTCCGCCGCGCGGAGAACTTCTTCTGGGCAGTGCGCTGCCACCTCCACACCATCACCAGGCGCGCCGAGGACCGGCTGACCTTTGACCTCCAGCGCGAGGTGGCTGCGCGGATGCAGTTTGCCGACCGTCCTGGCAAGAGCGCGGTCGAGCGGTTCATGCAGTATTTCTTCCTTCAGGCGAAACGGGTCGGCCATTTGACCGGTCTGTTCCTGGCACAGTTGGACGACCAGTTCGCGAAGAAGCAGCCACGCGGGCTTCTCGCCGGATTCCGCGCGCGGCGGCGGATGCTCAAGGGCTACGTCCTCTACGGCGGGCGGATCAACGTGCCGGGCGACACCTGGTTCGCCGAGGATCCGGTGCGGCTGATCGAGATCTTCGTCCTGGCCGATGCTCAGGGCCTTGAACTGCATCCCGATGCCATGCGCCTGGCGGTGCGCGATGCGCGGCTGGTCGATACGGTGCGCGACGATCCGCGCGCCAACGCACTGTTCCTCGAGCTGTTGTCGAGCCACCATGATCCCGAGAGCGCGCTGCGCTGGCTCAACGAAGCGGGTGTGTTCGGGCGGTTCATTCCCGACTTCGGCCGGGTCAACGCCCAGATGCAGTTCGATATGTATCATCACTACACGGTCGACGAACACACCATTCGCGCGATCGGGTTGATGGCCAGGATCGAGCGTGGCGAGATGAAGGTCGATCACCCGCTCTCCACGGTGATCATCCACAAGGTCCACAACCGCCGCGCTCTTTATGTCGCGATCCTGCTGCACGACATCGCCAAGGGGCGGCGCGGCGACCATTCGGAGCTGGGGGCGGAGGTCGCGCTGAAGCTCTGCCCGCGGCTGGGGCTAGACGACAAGGAAACCCAACTCGTCGCCTGGCTCGTGCGCTATCACCTGCTGCTCAGCGCCACCGCGTTCAAGCGCGACCTGGCCGACTGGAAGACGATCGGTGATTTCGTTGCCGTGGTTCAATCGATCGAACGCCTGCGCCTGCTGATGATGCTCACCATCGTTGATATCCGCGCAGTTGGCCCCGGAGTGTGGAACGGGTGGAAGCGCCAGCTGATCGGCGAACTTTACGAGGCGGCTGAGGAACGGCTGCGTCTCGGTCACGTCCAGCATGGCCGCGAACACCGCATCGCCGCGAAGAAGGCGGCGGTTGCCGACCGGTTGGGCAAGCGCCGCGCGCTGGTCGAAAGCCACGGCAAGCAATTGGGCGACGCCTACTGGATCGCCGAACCCGATGACATCATCGCGATGAACCTGATCCAGATGGAGGAAGCCAAGGGCGAGGCACTCGACGTCCATACCGAATACTACGCCGCGCGCGGGGCGACGCTGGTGACGGTGATCGCCGCCGACCATCCCGGGCTGTTCTACCGTATCGCCGGGGGCATTCACCTGGCCGGCGGCAACATCATCGATGCGCGTATCCACACCGCAAGGAACGGCATGGCAGTCGACAATTTCCTCGTCCAGGACCCGCTCGGCCGACCCTTCTCCGAGGATGGCCAGCTTGCCCGGATCAAGACGATGATCGCCGATGCGCTGGCCAACCGGGTCAAGCTGGTGCCCCAGCTTGCCGCCCGCCCGCTCGCCCGGCCACGCGCCGACGCGTTCGAGGTTCATCCGACCGTGGAGTTCGACAATCAGGCCTCGAACCGCTTCACCGTGGTCGAGGTCAACGCCCGCGATCGCCCGGCGCTGCTCAACCGCCTGTCGCGCGCGCTGTTCGAAGCGCGGCTGATCGTCCATTCGGCGCACATCGCCACCTATGGCGAGCGCGCCGCGGACACCTTCTACGTTACCGATCTGCTCGGCGAGAAGATCGATTCGACCCAGCGGATGCGGGCGATCGAGAAGCGCCTGTTCGAAGCTGCGAGCGACGAGGCCGAGGTGGTCGTCGCCGCCTGACCCGCGCGTGTTGCGGCGCAGCACGAATTGGGGCTAGGACATTCCCGACAAGGAGTGTTCCATGACCCTCAACGACAAGATCTGCATCATCACCGGCGCGGCCAGCGGGATTGGCCTAGGCATTGCCCGGCGGTTCGCAGCTGCGGGCGGCAAGGTGGCGATGGCCGATCTCAACCTCGAGGCGGCGCAGGCCGCTGCGGCTGCGCTCAACGCTGACCGCGCCGGTAGCGCCATGGCCCTTGCGATGGACGTGACCAACCAGGATCAGGTCGAGGCCGGGGTGGCTGCGGTGGTGGCGCAGTGGGGCACGGTCGACGTGCTGGTCTCCAACGCCGGCATCCAGATCGTCAATCCGATCCAGGACTTTGCCTATGCCGACTGGAAGAAGATGCTGGCGATCCACCTTGACGGCGCGTTCCTCACGACCAGGGCGGTGCTTCCGCATATGTACGCACAGGGGTCGGGTGCGGTGCTGCTGATGGGCTCGGTCCATTCCAAGACCGCCTCGCCCCTGAAGTCGGCCTATGTCACCGCCAAGCACGGTCTGCTCGGCCTGGCCCGCACACTTGCGCGCGAGGGCGGACCGCACGGGGTGCGCGCCAACGTCATCTGCCCCGGCTTCGTGCGCACGCCGCTGGTCGACAGGCAGATCCCCGAACAGGCGCGCGAGCTGGGCATCTCCGAGGACGAGGTGGTCAAGAAGGTCATGCTCGGCCAGACCGTCGATGGCGAGTTTACCTCGATCGAGGACGTTGCCGAAGTGGCGCTGTTCTTTGCCTCGTTCCCGTCC
>JAFEEP010000484.1 GCA_018241045.1 Pseudomonadota bacterium
CGCCGCGCGCAGCGTCTTTGCCGCGCATGGCTATCACGGCACCAAGACCATGCAGATCGCGCGCGAGGCTGGCGTGTCGGAGGCGCTGGTGTTCCAGCACTTTCCCTCCAAGCTGTCGGTCTATCGCGCGGTGCTGCGGCAGGTCTTTCGCGAGCAGGATCGCAATTACGAAAAGGTCGGCATCGGAATCACCGAACCGGGCACGGCAGGTCTGGTTCAATCGCTCTGGCGCTATTTCCACGCCATCGTCGCTGACCCGCATGCCTCCGGTCAGGAATTCTATCGCCTGACCCTCTCCAGCCTTGCCGGCGACGGACAGTTTGCCGCGCTGGTCTATCGCCGGGCGCAGCGCCGCGCCAACCGGCAGATCGCCGCCGCGCATGCCGCCGCCCGCGCTGCTGGCGATATCGTCGGCGAACCGCTGGACATTCGCAACGTCAACCTGTTCATCGAACACGTCGGCACGATGATGAGCGCGTTAAACATACTCGATCCATCCTCGTGCCCCTACAGCGGGACCGGCGACGCGCTGGTGCGGCAAGCGACATGGTTCTGCTGCCGTGGCATCGGGCTTACCGATGCGGCCATCGCACTCCACCTGCCCGCTCAGTCCTGATTACCCCAATCGCGGCCGCCGCGCACTCCACGGCGCGGCTGCTTCGACCTGCCCGGCGAGACGAAACAACAAGCCTTCCTCGCCATAGCGCCCGGTGACCATGATGCCGATCGGCAGGCCATCTGCCGACATCGCCAGCGGCAGGCTCATGCTGGGCTGGCCGGTGCCGTTGAAGATTCCGGTGAATGCAGCGAAGGCCCCGACCTCGGCGCCCCAGTCTGCCATGCTGCGCCCGGTATCCAGCCCGACCCGTCCCAGCGGCGGGGGCGGCGTGGTGACGGTGGGGGAAAGGATCACGTCGTACTGTTCCATGAACTGCGCTATTGCGACGGCCGCCGCCTGATAGGCGTTGTTGCCCCGCACGTAGTCCATCCCGGTGAACGCCTTGCCGGTTGCGATGAAGTCAAGCGTGGTGCGCTCCACCACGTCCGGCCCCAGCGTGATGCCCAGCGCCTTTGCCCGGTCAGTGCAGTCGGCCGCCACCGAAGAGGCCATCAGGGCAAAGCTGCTTGCCGCGACACTGGCGAAATCGATCCGCGGCGCCGCCTCCTCGACGCGATGCCCCAGTCCCTCAAGCAGTCTTGCCGTCGCGTGTGTAGCCGCAAGCACCTCAGGATCGACCGGCGCACCGGAGAACGGCGTGAGCATGAGCGCCACCCGCAGCTTGCCGGGATTGCGGCCAACTTCATCTAGAAACGGTCTTTCCGGCGTCGGCGCGGCATAGCGCGATCCCGGTTCGATGCCCTGCGTCACATCAAGGATTGCGGCGGAATCGCGTACCGTGCGCGTCACCGCATGGTGGACTGACATCCCGCCCCACCCCTCGGTGCGGGTCGGCCCCATCGGCACCCGCCCGCGCGAAGGTTTGAGACCGAACAGGCCGCAGCAGGACGCCGGAATGCGGATCGAACCACCGCCATCAGTGGCGTGGGCTGCCGGGATAACGCCCGCCGCCACCGCTACCGCCGCTCCACCAGAGGAGCCACCGGCAATCCGATCGCGGTTCCACGGGTTGCGCGTTGCCCCCATCAGCACGCTTTCGGTCGTCCCCGTCAGGCCGAACTCAGGCGTCGTCGTCTTGCCGAAAATGGCGAAGCCGGCCCTCTCGATCCGTTTCACCAGCTCGGAAGTGATTGTCGCGCGGTATCCCTTGTACAGGCGGCTGCCGCCCTCGGTCACTTCGCCCGCGATGTAGGTATTCAGATCCTTGAGCAGCCAGGGCACCCCATGGAACGGCCCCTGCGGCAGGCCCGCGGCGACGGCCTTGCGCCCATGGTCATAGTGTTTTTGCGCCATGAAGTTCAGCGCCGGATTCAGTCGCTCGGCCCGCGCGATCGCGGCTTCCAGCAGTTCGGGAGGGGAAACCTTGCGCGCCTTGACCAGGCCCGCAAGACCCAGCGAATCGTGGCTGTCGAGAACGTCTTCCATCGCGCCTGCTCTCCCCGGCAGGCCGGCGGCCGCGCAGAGCGCGATGCCGCCGGCAATTGTTTCCCTGCGTGTGGGCTTGATCACTTGACGTAATACCGGGAGTAGAACTTGCGGAATTGCGCGATCGGCCCATCACCCTCGCAGATCAGGGCGTTGGGTTCGAACTTCATCCGGTCCCAGACAATCTTGTCCTGATCGAACTGCTTGCAGATGTCGCGGATGATTGCCCTGGCGATGCCCGCACGTTCACCCTCGGCCTGTTCGCGCGGTTGGGTGAAGCAGAAGCGGACGTGAACCTTGTCCAGTTCTACCGGCACGATGCAGGCAACCAGCAGCGTTTCCGAAATGCCGGTAAAGCGCGTCCAGCTTTGCCCCGGCCCCATCGTGTCATAGCTGATGCAGCCGTCGACCTCGCCCCATGGGGTGCCCATCTTCGCGTTCACGTCGGCACCGCGGCCCCATTCTCCCCAGCGAAGCTCGCCCAGCGGCACGTTGGCGGTCCCGTGAATGTACTTGAAGTGCGCGACATCGACGCCGTTTTCGGCCATGTTCTGGACCGAGCCGTACACGAACCATTCGTAGATGTCGTAATCGGTCCAGTTCGGATCGGTCGCTTCGGGCAGATGCGCCACCTCAAACAGAGGAGCGGCGTCCTCCGGGTGATACCACACCCAAATCCAGCGATTGGCCTCGGTCACGTGCCAGGTGCGCAGGCACTTGCGCTTGACCTGTGGCGGGATCGACCTCGAATAAGGGATCTCCTTGACCACCCCTTCCTCACCATCATAGCGCCAGGCGTGGAACGGGCACTCCAGCAGGTTGCCATGAACCTTGCCGCCATGACCCATGTGCGCGCCCATGTGCTTGCACCACGCATCGGTGATGCGCACCTTGCCATCCTCGCCCCGCCACATCGCCAGATCCTTGGCGAAATAACGCAGTGGTCGTACCTCTCCCACGGCAAGGTTTTCGGACAGCTCGATCGGATACCAGCCGAACGGAAAGCCGATATCGAGATTGCGCTCCTCGATCGAGGCGCGCCCGTCGACCGGCGCCGTGCGCCAGTCGATCAGGTCCTGACCCTTCAGCTTTTCCAGCACCTGCCACACGGCAACGGGCGCTGTACGGGCATCGGCATCGACGGGGTTTGTCTTGGGGTCTATGTCAGCCATACAGGTTCTCCTCAGGTCTCCCCGCTTAAAGTCCGAACACCTTGATGGCGTTTTCTCTCAGAAATTTGGGCCAGACTTCGTCCTTGAAGGGGACGTTGGGCATATCGGCCATGATCCGATCGAGGCTCAACCCCATCGGGAAATATCCGGCGTAGATTATCTTGTCCGCGCCGCGGGTGTTGGCGTAATCAATGATCGCCTTGGGATAGTGCTTGGGCGCAAACGCGCTGGTCGAATAGTAAAGGTTCGGCCACTTCAGCATCAGCTTGACCGCCAGTTCCTCCCACGGCTCCGCGCCGTGGCGCATCACCACCTTCAGGTCGGGGAAGAACCAGCAGATCTCGTCAAGGTGCTCAACCTTCTGCGTTTCCATCGGGATGCGCGGGCCGGGAATGCCGACGTTGAGCAGGATGGGCAGCCCCAATTCCTCACACGCGGCATAGATCGGGAACAGATACTTGTGGTTGATCGCCACCTGCGGCAGCGTCCCCGCCGGGAAGCAACTGACCGCCGACAGCCCGACCTCGGCATGAATCCGCTTGATCCGTCGCACTTCCTCCATCCCCCGGTTGGGATCAATCGGCAGGTCGAAGATGAAGCGGCTGCCGTAAAGCTCCTTGGCCCGGCGCGACGTGTCGTTGTCGTTCCACCCGACCAGCGCGCGTTCGATGTGGTGCTTGTCCATCTGTTCCACGGTCCAGCGCAGGTAATCGTCCTGATGTCCGGACTGCGGAATGTCCTTGAACATATATTGCGCCGGCATCGCGAACTGCTGCAGCGTCTGCTGGTCCTTGATCAGCGGACGGAACGAGGCGAACCAGTCGCCACGGTCCTCCGCATCCGGGATGCCCAGCATGCAATCGATGATGCCGATGTCAGTTGGCATGGCCATGTCATTGTTCTCCCGAAAGGTTGTGCCACGCCTTGCGCAGCGCGATCTTGTCCGCCTTGCCCAGCGCGTTGCGCGGCAGTGTCTGGGTACTGAAGGCTACGGCCGTCGGCGCCTTGTAGCGCGCAAGCCGCGTCGACACGTGGGTTACGATGTCCGCCCCGGTCACCCCATCGGCCACGACAGCTACCACCAGTCGTTCGCCCAATCGCTCGTCCGGAAGTCCGAACGCCGCGCATTCGCGCACACCGGGCATCTCGCCGATCACCCGCTCGACCTCGGCGCAATAGATGTTCTCGCCGCCCGAGATGACCATGTCCTTCTTGCGATCGACAATCGTGACGTAGCCTTCGGCGTCGACCGTCCCCACGTCGCCGGTGCGCAGCCAACCGTCGGACGACAGAACGGCGGCGGTGTCATCCGGTCGGTTCCAGTAACCGAGCATGACCTGCGCCCCGCGCACCACGATCTCGCCGGCTTCTCCTGGCGGCAGTTGCTGCCCATCGGGCCCTTCGATGCGCAGGTCCACCATTGGCAGCACGCGTCCGGCCGCTGCGGGATTGCGCATGAATTCCGGTCCGACCGCCTGGGCGATCGCCCCCGAACATTCGGTCATGCCGTATCCGGTGCCGATCTGCGCGTGGGGGCAAAGCACGTGAACTTCCTCCACCAGATTGACCGGCAGTGCCTGCCCGCCACTGCCGATGTTCCGCAGCGAAGCAAGGCTCGCTCCGTCCACCCGAGCACGGTGCAGGCTGTCCCACAGCATGGTCGGCACCGCGCTGAACAGGCTGACCCCTTCCTGCGCGATCAAGGACACGGCTTCCTGCGCGTCCCAGCGGCGCATGATCACCACCTTGCCTCCCCCCATGAATGGCGAGAGAAAACCCGACCCCAGCCCCGAGATATGAAACAGCGGATAGACCAGCAGCGCGGCCTGTTGCGGCATTTGCGCCAGAACCGCTTCTACCGGCGCACCCATGGACCTGGCCAGGTTGTGCAGAACAATCATGCCCGACAACTGGGTCGCCATCAGACCCGTCATCAGGTTGCGATGCGACAGTACCGCGCCCTTGACCCGGCCCGTCGTGCCCGATGTGAACAGGATCGCGCAGGGATCGTCCGCTTTTCGCAGGCTTGGTTCCGGGTTGTTCCCCTTTCCGGCGGCGGCGATGTCCTCGTCCGAATATGGCTGGGTCAGATCCATGATCCGCCCGGCAAAGCCGGCTTCGCGGATCAGCCTTGCCCTTTCGCCATCAGCCAGCACCACCTTCGCATCGACATCCTCGATCATGGCCGCCAGTTCGGGCCCCGATCCGCGGCTGTTGACCAGTACCGCGACGCCGCCCGCCTTCATCACCGCGAGGAAACCGACAAGCCATTCGGCGCGGTTGCGCATGCAGAGCGCCACGTGCTCGCCGCTGCGGATACCCAGTAGCGGCACCAACTGATCGCGCCACGCGAAGAATTGGTCGAAACTCATGCGGCGCTCGACCCCAGTGCTGTCGAAATCGACCACACAGGTACGATCGCCAAAGCGGCGCGCCGCCTCGATCATCGTGTTCAGATCGGCAGGCGCCTGCACAAACTGGCGCTGGCCATCGCGAAGTCCGATCTCGAACGGCGATCCCGGGCCAGTTACCTGCGCGAATACCGGGTCGGCGCCGACGATCCCTGCTGGCGCGGCCGTGTCCGTCACGCTCATTTCAGAGCTTCGCCGCGCCAGGGCGCAAGCGAATGTCCATCTCGCATTCCAACTCTCCCCGCGAATCGATGCATTGCACCTCTACGCCGTGGAGTAACGCAGCTTTTGCGTATTTCAAATAGATTATTTTTGCGCACTATTGGTTTTTGGTGGGAAATCGCACCAACTCTGCGCATTGACGGTCAGGCCTGAACGATATGGAGGTCGCCTCTCGCAGCATGAGTTCCTGGTCAAATTCGATCACCCGTCCCGACACCGTCGTCCGAAGCGTCCTGCGTGAGCCTATTTCACAGGGGTTTGGGTCAATGCCGCAATCAGGCCAAGCACCGTCTCCGCATGTTCCTTGCGGCAGATCAGAAGGTCTGGGAGGTAAACGTCCGCCTGGTTGTAAATGAGCGGCGATCCATCAATCCGCGACGCGTGCAGGCCGTGCGCGATCGCAACCGCGGCAGGGGCCATGCTGTCCCATTCGTACTGGCCGCCCGAATGCAGATAGATATCTGCCTGACCCAGGATCACGGCCATGGCCTTGGCCCCCGCTGAACCCATCGGCACCAGTTCGGCGTCGAGCTTTTCGGCAATGGTGACCGCTTCGCTGGCCGGCCGCGTGCGGCTGACCACCATCCGCAGCCTTGCGGGCGGCGGAGGCACCGGTCGCGGTTGGTCGGTACGCAGGACCGTGCCACCATCAAGACCGGGCAAGGCGACGGCGCCAAGCACGGGCTGACCATCAACGGAAAGCCCCACATGGACCGCCCAGTCGGCGCGCGCCTCGCCATATTCGCGGGTGCCGTCGACCGGATCGACGATCCACACCCTGCTCTTTTCGAGCCGCGCGGGATTGTCCTTCTCTTCCTCGGACAGCAATCCGTCGTCGGGGCGCTGTTCGCGCAGCGCGTGACAAAGGAACTGGTTCGCCGTCTGGTCGCCCGCCTTGCCCAGCGCCTTGCCGCCAAACACACCGCTGTCGCGAACATGGAGCAGGATATCGCCGGCCACCTTGGCCAGATGCGATGCAAGATCGGTATCGTTCATGCTCATGGGATCAGCTTCTCGATGATGAGGTCGGCCGCCTCTTCAGGGGTCATGGCGGTGGTGTCGATCCGCATATCGGGGGCCAATGGCGGCTCGTAAGGCGAATCGATCCCGGTGAAATTCTTGAGCTGACCGCTGCGCGCCTTGGCGTAGAGCCCCTTGACGTCGCGCTCCTCCGCCTCGGCGAGCGGAGTATCGATGAAGATCTCGAGGAACTCGCCCGGGGCCATCATGTCGCGCACCATCTGCCGCTCGGCGCGGAACGGGCTGATGAACGCGGTCAGCACGATCAGCCCGGAATCGGTCATCAGCTTGGCCACCTCGCCAATGCGGCGGATGTTTTCGACACGATCGGCGTCGGTAAAGCCCAGATCCTTGT
This sequence comes from Pseudomonadota bacterium, assembly GCA_018241045.1. Taxonomy (GTDB): domain Bacteria; phylum Pseudomonadota; class Alphaproteobacteria; order Sphingomonadales; family Sphingomonadaceae; genus Novosphingobium. The sequence goes on from JAFEEP010000484.1 coordinate 7,225, forward strand.
TGAGCCCGTGGCGGACATTGTCGCCATCAAGCAGGAAGGTGTGACGGTTCATCCGCGCCAGCTTCTTCTCAACGAGGTTGGCGATCGTCGATTTGCCCGCGCCCGACAGGCCGGTGAACCAGATCACGACCGGCTTCTGGTTTTTCAGCGCCGCATGATGCTCACGGCTGACGTCGAGCGCCTGCCAGTGGACGTTCTGCGCGCGGCGCAGGCTGAAGTGCAGCATCCCTGCCGCGACCGTCGCGTTGGTGAACTTGTCGATGAGGATGAACCCGCCCAGCGCGCGATTGTCGGCATAGGGTTCGAACACGATCGGCTTGTCGGTCGAGAGGTTGGCTATCCCGATCGCGTTGAGATCAAGCGTCTTGGCCGCAAGATGCTCCATCGTGTTGACGTTGACCTCATATTTTGGCGCCTGCACATTCGCTGTCACGGTCTGGGTGCCCAGCTTCAACCAATAGGGGCGGCCCGGCAGCATCGCCGCATCGTCCATCCACACCAGCGTCGCCTCGAACTGGTCTGCGACCTCGGGCGGATTGTCAGCCAGCGCGATGACGTCGCCGCGCGAGCAGTCGATCTCGTCGGCCAGGGTCAGCGTCACCGCTTGCCCGGCGACCGCCGCGTCGAGATCGCCGTCAAGGGTGACGATCCGCGCCACAGTGGAGGTCTTGCCCGAGGGCAGCACCCGCACTCCGTCGCCCGGCTTGATCGTGCCGCTGGCGATCAGGCCCGAGAACCCCCGAAAGTCGAGGTTGGGGCGGTTGACCCATTGCACCGGCATGCGGAAGGGCTTGTCGGCATCGCGCGAGGACAGCACCTCGACGCTCTCGAGATGGTCGATCAGGGTCGGGCCCTGATACCACGGCGTGTTGGACGAGCGCGTGGTGATATTGTCGCCCCTGAAGCCCGAGATCGGCAGGGCGGTGAAGCTCTCGATCCCGATGCTGGTCGCAAACTCGGTGTAATCGGCGACGATCGTGTCGAACACGGCCTGATCATAGCCCACCAGGTCCATCTTGTTGACC
>JAFEEP010000485.1 GCA_018241045.1 Pseudomonadota bacterium
ACTTCAACGAAAAGCTCCAGACCGCAGACCAGATCGTCTATGGCAAGGACTTCCGTCCCTACGTCAGTATGCTGATCCAGGGGGCGACCGGTGGGACGCTCAATGCCAACAGCGTCGAGTTCTTGCTGGGTGCGCCAGCCAACACCTTCTGGCAGGCGGGCCAGGGCTTCTTCAACCAGATGCATCAGGCCGATGAAGCCTGGTCGCTGTTCGGCAACGTTGACTTCAAGCCGATCGAGAACCTGACGATCACCCTGGGCGGAAACTACACCCACGATGCCAAGGACGTGGTCAGCAATTCGCACTCGACAGATCTTTTCTCCGGCGTGACTCTGCCGGCACCTTTCGCGGCGCTGAAGCCGATCCAGTTCCTGCCGCCGTTCCTCAACATCCCCAATGCGGTGGAAAGCGGCAAGACCCGCGATGGCAAGTGGACCTACAACGCCCGCGTTGCCTACAAGATCAACAGCGGCCTCAACGTCTATGCCAGCTATGCGACCGGCTTCAAGGCCAGCTCGTTCAACCTGTCGCGTGACAGTCGCCCGACTGCTGCCGATCTGGCCACGATCATCGCCAATGGCGGCGGACTGCCCAACCTGGCGGCGGGTTCGCGCTTTGCCGCGCCGGAAGAATCGACCGTCTACGAAGCCGGGATCAAGGGCAACTGGGGCCTGGCTTCGGCCAACCTCACGGTGTTCAAGCAGTCGATCAAGAACTTCCAGACCAACACCTTCACCGGCTCTGGCTTCCTGTTTGGCAACGCGGAAAAGCAATCGACCTTCGGGATCGAGTTCGACGGGCGGGTCAATCCCAGCCGCGAACTGACCCTGTCGCTGGCGATGACCTATCTCGATCCGAAGTATGACAGCTTCAAGAACTCGCCCTGGGGCGACATTTCGGGCCAGGACGTGCTCAGCGTTTCAAAGCTGTCCGCCAGCTTTGGCGCGCAGTGGGACAAGGAACTGGGTAATTCGGATCACGTGATTGCCCGCGGTGATTTCAACTACACCGCGCCGTTCCAGCCCGAGCAGGGCCTGCTCAATTTCGGCAGCACCGCCGCCAACCTTGCAATGGCCCGCTCCTTCCGCAGCGAAACGCGCGATCTCAACGCCTCGCTGACCTGGGCGATGCACAACGGCCTGGAACTCACGGTATGGGGCCGCAACCTGCTCGACTATCGCACCATCACCGACATCTTCGATTCGGTGGCCCAGGCGGGGTCGATCTCGGGCTACACCAACCAGCCGCGCACCTATGGCGTTGCGGCCAAGTTCAAGTGGTAAGCCTGCCAGCCTGAACACGAACAAGGGGGCCTTCGCGGGCCCCCTTTTTTGTTGAACGGTCCAGGATCATGTGGTCGATTGCCCGATAGTCAAGCAAACAAGGGGAAAGTCGAATGGAGTGGATGTTGATGCCGTTCAGGCGCTACGCTGATTTCAGCGGTCGTTCGCGCAGAATGGAATATTGGATGTTCCGGCTCTTCGAATTCGGCGTGTTTTTTGCCGGGTTGATCGTCTTGGGGCTTTTTTCGGGAGCGGCGGGGGCTGCGGGCGGAGACACGGCGAGTGGACTGGTCGGCGGCCTCGGCGCACTCGCGTTGGTCGGCTTCTTCCTGTTCTCGTTCATCCCGGGCCTCGCCGTGACGGTTCGACGGCTTCACGACACCGGAAAATCGGGCTGGATGGTCCTGATTTCGCTGGTGCCGCTGGTCGGCGGCATCGTTCTGCTGGTCTTCCTGTGCAGCGACGGAACACGGGGGGCAAACCAGTATGGTGAAGATCCCAAGGCGCATACCGATCACGCCGGGGATGTTTTCGCTTAAAGCTCGCGCAGCGCCTGAGCCGGCCTCGCTCTCAGCAAGGGGAGCGAGGCCGCAAGGGCGAAGCCCACCACCAGAACCAGCCCGCCGCCGAGCACGGCCAGCACCCAGGGCCAGTTCGGCAGCCAGTCGAAGTCGAACATCTCGACCACGATCAACCAGCCCAGCGCCGATCCCAGCGCCAGCGCCACCCCCGCCAGGACCAGCGAGAGCAGGCCATATTCGGCCAGTTGCAGCCCGAGCAACTGGCCCCGGCTCGCCCCCAGCACGCGCAGGATCACATTGTCATAGGTCCGGCTGGCCCGCGCTGCCGCAATCGCGCCGAGCAGCACCGCGATTCCCGCCAGCACCGCGACCGATGCAGCGGCAAGGATCGCCAGGCTGACCTGGCCGAGCAGATCGCGCGCCTGGGCCAGAACTCCGCCCACCTCGATCACCGAGCTTGACGGGAAGGCGCGGACCATGGCGCGCAGCAGCGCGCCCTTGGCCGCGCCCTTGGGCAGGTTGATCGTCGCGGCCAGGTTGTGCGGCGCGTCGGCAATGGCATTGGGGCTGAACACCAGCACGTAGTTGAAGCCCATCGAATCCCAGTCGATCCGGCGCAGCGAGGCGATCGTGGCGGTGCGCTCCACCCCCAGCAGTCCGATCGTCAGGCTGTCGCCGACGTGGAGGCCCAGCGCCTGAGCCAGCTTCTCGTCGATCGAGACCAGCGGCGCACCCGCATAGCCCTTGGGCCACCATTGTCCGGCGGTCAGCGAATTGCCCTCGGGGATCGTGTCGGAATAGGTCAGGCCGCGCTCGCCGCGCAGCGGCCAGGCATCGTCGGGGATCGCCTTCATGTCGGCAACCCGGGTCATGTGATCGGCCGGGCCATAGGCGAGGATCGCCCCGCGCAGCGAAGGCACCAGGCGCACCCGCGCCTGCGGGCTTTCCGCCAGCACCGTCGCCTCGAACTGCGGGGCCCGATCGCGCGGTACGTCGAGCACGAAATAGTCCGGTGCGCGCTGCGGCACCCGCGCGGCGATGTTGGCATCAAGGCTGGTCTGCACCGCGGCCAGGGTGACGAAGGCCGACAGGCCGAAGCCCAGCGCCGTGACCAGCCCGCCAGTCTGCGCGCCTGCGCGATGCAGGTTGGCCAGGGCGATGCGCAGCAGCGGGCGGTGCGGGCGGGGCAGGTGCCGCGCGGTCCAGCGGATGGCCCAGCCCAGCAGCGCGAGCAGGCCGAGCAGGGCAACCGATCCGCCAAGGAACAGCGCGGTGACCTTTGGCTGAGCGGCGGTCGCCATGGCCAGCGCGGCGATCGCGGCGGCACCCAGCCCAACCGGCAGCACGGCATCACGCCAGCGGCTTGCCAGGGGAGAAACCCGCGCGCGCATCAGCGCCATTGCCGGAAAGCGCCGCGCGGCGAGCAGGGGCGGCGCGGCAAAGACCAGCGCCACCAGCAGCCCGTAGAGCGCAGCTCTGCCCAGCGCGAGCGGATCAAGCACGAAGCCGGGCTCAACCGGTAACAGGCTGCCCAGCGCAAGGCCGAGCAGCGGGGTGACCAGCACACCGCCGATCAGCCCGGCAATGCTGCCGACCAGCGCCGCCGCGCCGATCTGCAACAGATAGATCCGCGCGATGTCGCCGCTGGTCGCGCCCAGGACTTTCAGGGTCGCGATGCTGCCGCGCCGCGCCTCCAAGTAAGAGGATACGCCGCCGCCGATCCCGATCCCGGCGATGACCAATGCGGCGAGGCCGACCAGAACGAGGAATTCACCCATCCGGCTGACGAAGCGTTCGGCACCGGGGGAGGCCCTGTCGCGGGTGCGTACCTCGAACCCGGCGGAGGGAAACTGCTGCTTGAGTGCATCGCCGACCAGTACCGGATCGCGCGCGGCGGGCAGAATGATCCGGGTCTTGCTGCGATACATGGCGCCGGGTCTGGTCAGCCCGGCCTGAGCGGGAAAATCCGCCGGGACGATCACCACCGGGCCCAGGGTAAAGCCTTCGCCCAGCCGGTCGGGCTCGTCGGAAACGATCCCGCCGACCTTGAGCGGCTGGCCGCCGACCGTGATGGTGCCGCCGACCTTCAGGTTGAGCCGCTCCGCCGCGCCCGGGGCGATCCACGCGGTTCCGGTCGGCGGCGCTCCGACCTGTCGCCCGTCCTGCAAGGTCAGGCGCCCGACCAGCGGCCAGGCGGCATCGACCGCCTTCAGTTCGACCGGCGCGGCAAGATCGCCTGCGCTGGCCATGGCTTGCAGCCGGGTGCCGGTGCTGACCTTGCCCAGCCTGTCAAAGGCGGCGCGTTCCGGCAGCGATGGTGCGCGCTGCCACACCGCCAGTTCGATGTCGCCGCCCAGGATCGTCCTTCCCCGGCTGGCCAGTTCACGCTCGATAGCGCCGGTCAGAGTGCCGATCGCGGCAAGCGCGCCGACTCCCAGGAACAGGCAGACCAGCAGCAGCCGCAGCCCGCGAAACCGCGCCGACAGATCGCGGCGGGCGATCGTCCAGGCGGCGGGCCAGGAAAGCCGGGCGCTCACCGGGATAACAGGTCGCTGGCCACGCGCCCGTCGGCGAGCGTGACCACCCGCTCGCACCGTGCGGCCAGCGTGGCATCGTGCGTGATCACCACCAGCGTCGCCCCGGTTTCGGCGCGGCGGACAAACAGCAGATCCATGATCGCCCCGCCGGTCGCGGCATCGAGGTTGCCGGTCGGCTCGTCGGCAAAAACCAACGCCGGTCGCGGGGCGAGCGCGCGGGCGATGGCGACGCGCTGCTGCTCGCCGCCGGAAAGCTGGGCGGGGTAGTGATCGAGCCGGTGCCCCAGTCCGACCGCCTCCAGTTCGGCCTCGGCGCGGGCGCGGGCATCGGCGATTCCCGCCAGTTCCAGCGGAGTCATGACGTTTTCCAGCGCGGTCATCGTCGGCAGCAGATGGAAGGCTTGCAGCACGATGCCGATCCGCCCGCGCCGCGCGGCGGCCAGGCCATCCTCGGTCAGCGCGGTGAAATCCGCCCCGGCGACCGCCAGCGTTCCCCCGCTCGCCCGTTCCAGGCCCGAAAGCACCGCCATCAGCGAACTCTTGCCCGATCCCGAGGGGCCGAGCAGCGCGAGGGTCTGGCCGTGGGGCACGGTCAGGTCGATCCCGCGCAGGATCTCTACCGCGCTGCCGTCCTGGCCAAGGGTAAGGGTGAGGTTGGAGGCGGCGATGGCGGCCTGCGGCGCCGGTTGGGGGCTTGTCACGTCAGCGGGATGCCATAGCTAGGGGGGAAGACGAAGGAGGTCGCTGAATGAAATGGAAATCCGTGCGCGCGGTTGCAACCCCCCTGGCGATCGTCCTGGCCCTTGCCGGATGCGGCCGTGACAACGCGCCGCCGCAAGCCCCCGCGACGAGCGCCGTGCAGGACGCGCCCGCGCTGCCCCCGGTGATGGGGCAGGAACAACGGATCGTCGCGCTGGGGGACAGCCTGTTCGCGGGCTACGGGCTGGAGCCGGGGCAGAGCTATCCGGCGCGGCTGGAAACGGCGCTGCGCGCGCGCGGGATCAATGCCCGGATCATGAACGCCGGGGTTTCGGGTGATACCACGGCGGGCGGGCTGCAGCGGCTCGACTTCACGCTGAACAGCCTGCCCCAGCCCCCCGCGCTGGTGATCATCAGCCTTGGCGGCAATGATATGCTGCGTGGATTGCCCCCCGAACAGACCCGCGCGAACCTTGACGCGATCCTGGGCAAGCTGGCGCAGCGCAAGGTGCCGGTCGTGCTGATGGGGATGCTGGCCGCACCCAACCTGGGGGCGGGCTATGCCGACAAGTTCAACCCGATCTACCCGGCGCTGGCGAAGCAATACCACGCCGGGCTGGTGCCTTTCTTCCTTCAGCCGCTGATCGACAAGCCCGCGCTGGTCCAGGCCGATCACATCCACCCTACCGCGCCGGGGGTCGACTTGCTGGTGTCGGCGACGATCGATCAGGTG
>JAFEEP010000486.1 GCA_018241045.1 Pseudomonadota bacterium
CCCAAGTGGGTGATCCTGCTGGGCCAGATCGTACACCGGCTCACGGTGGTGCTGCTCCAATCCGCGGTGCTGATCCTGGCGGGCGTCCTCTTCTTCAAGATCCACAACCAGGGCTCCTACCTACTGCTCACGCTCATCATGGCGCTTGGCACGGCCTGCTTCATGGCGCTGGGCTTCGCGCTTACGAGCTTCGCGGAGACCTCCGAGACCTACGGCGCCATCTCGAACCTCGTGTTCTTCCCGCTCATGTTCCTCAGCGGCGTCTACTTCACCTTGGACGCCGCGCCGAAATGGCTCCAGAACGCGGCCTTCGCGCTGCCGCTCTCGCCCTTCCTGAAGGCGCTCCGCGCGGTGTTCAACGACGGCGCCGGCCTCAACGGCCAGATGCTCGGCCTCGGCCTCGTCGCCGCCTGGACCGTGATCTTCTTCGGCATCGCGGTGAAGCGCTTCCGCTGGGCGTGAAACCAGGCGTCAGGCATCAGACATCAGACATCAGGCGTCGGGTCTCTCTGCGGGTTGAACAGCCAAGAATAGGCCGCCAGCCCTGCATGGAGGCCTGAAGTCTGACGCCCGACGCCTGACGCCTGTAAACTGATCCGTTGGAGCGCCACCCATGGATGCCAAGAAAGCCCGCCTCGCCATCTTCCTCACCGTTTTCTCGGTATCGCCCATGGCGGTACACGAGACCTCTCACGCGGGGCATTAGAAATGGTATGGAACATGGATTCCCGACGGGCCCGTTTGGCTATCTTCATCACCGTTTTCGTGGACCTGCTGGGCTTCGGCATCGTCATCCCGATCCTGCCGCTCTACGCGGAGCAGGTGGCGGCGAACTCCGGGAGCCATTGGACGAACGCCGTCACGGGCTGGATGCACCTCGCGAGCCCGGGCGCGTTCTGGGCGGGCGTCGTCTTCGTCAGCTTCTCCATCATGCAGTTCATCGCGACACCCATCCTCGGACGCGTCTCGGACCGCACCGGACGGCGGCCCGTGCTGTGGATCTCGCTGCTGGGCTCGGCGCTGGCCTACCTGCTCATGGCGCTCACCATGCGGCTCGAATGGGTGATCCTGGCGCGCATCGTGGATGGCGTCACCGGCGGCAACATCGCCGTGGCTCAGGCCGCGATGGCGGATGGGTCGAAGCCCGAGGAGCGCTCCAAGGTGCTGGGCATGATCGGCGCGGCCTTCGGTCTTGGCTTCGTCCTCGGCCCCGCGCTGGCGGGCCTGCTCGCGGGCTCGGCGCTGGGCGTCTCCCTGCTCCAGAACCACGGCTGGCACCTGCCCTTCTTGGTCGCGGCGGGCCTGAGCTTCCTCGCCTCCCTGCTCGTGATCCTCTGGCTGCCCGAGACGCTCACGCCTGAGCTCCGCGCCAAAGCCCAGGCCCCTTCTCGAAAGGGGGAGGGACGCGGCCACGCCCTCGCCACCGCGCTCAGGACCAAGGGCATGCCCCAGCTCCTGCTCATCGCCCTGCTCGCCATGGGCGGCTTCGCGATGATGGAAGGCACCTTCTCGCTGATGGCCGCCGCGCGCTTCTCCTTCGGCCAGAAGGAAGTCGGCTACCTCTTCGCCTTCATCGGCATCCTCATCGTGCTCTACCAGGGCGGCCTCGTGCGCGTGGTCGCCAAGCGCGTGCCCGAGCGGGCGGCCATCTGGACCGGGCTGATCCTCATGGCCTGCGCCCTGCCCTTCCTGCCCACCCTGCCGTGGAAGTGGCCCTTTCTGCTCATGATGATCCCGCTGGCCTGGGGCAGCGGCATGAACGCCACGGCCACCCAGGCCCTCGCCTCCCAGCTCACGCCGCCCGAGCACCAGGGCAGCCTCTTCGGCGCCATGAGCGCCGTGCAGGGCCTCGGCCGCATCCTCGGCCCCCTGGCGGGCACGCTCATCTTCGCCAAGTGGGGCTTCGCGTCGCCCTACACGGCCGCGGCCTGCGTGGTGGGCGTGGCCTTCCTCCTCGCGCTCTCCCTGCCCCGGCCCGTGAAGCGGGGTCCCGCCAGCCCGGACCTTGAAGAAGCCGCCGTCGAATCCCAATATCTCTAGGACGAAAGCCATGATCCAGCTCGATGGAACCAGCCTCAGCGCCGAAGGCCTCGCGCGCATCGCCGCCGGGGAGCAGGTCTCGCTCGACGCGGGCGCGCTGGCGAAGGTCGCGGAGAATCGCGGCGTCATTGACCGCATCCTGAAAGAGGGCCGCACGGTCTACGGCATCAACACGGGCTTCGGCCAGTTCGCCACCGTCGTCATCGCGCCGGATCAGTTGGAGCAGCTCCAGCTCAACCTCGTGCGCAGCCACGCGGCGGGCGTGGGCGAGCCGCTGACGAAGGCGCAGACCCGCGCCCTCATGGCCGCGCGCATCAACTGCCTGCTGAAAGGCTACAGCGGCATCCGGCCTGAACCCATCCAACTCCTCGCCGAATGCCTGAACAAGGATGTCCTGCCTGTCGTGCCCAGCCAGGGCAGCGTCGGCGCCAGCGGCGACCTCGCGCCCCTCGCCCATGTGGCCCTGCTCCTCGTGGGCGAAGGCGAAGCCTGGAGCGGCGATAAGCGCGTCTCCGGCGGTGACGCGCTCAAGCAGGCGGGCCTCGCGCCCATCACGCTCCAGGCCAAGGAAGGCCTCGCGCTCATCAACGGCACCCAGCTCATCACGAGCCTCGCCTGCCTGATGGTGGCGCGGCTGCGCGAGCTGCTGCCGCTCGCCGAAGAAATCGGCGCTCTCTCGCTGGAAGCGCTGCGCGGCACCCGCGCGGCCTTCGACGACCGTATCCACGCCGCGCGCCCGCACCCCGGCCAGCGCGCCGCCGCCGCGCACCTGCGCGAGATCCTCGGCGACAGCAGCGAGATCGCCAAGAGCCACGAAGGCTGCGCCCGCGTGCAGGACGCCTATTCGCTGCGCTGCATGCCCCAGGTGCACGGCGTCGGCCGCGACGCGCTCGACTTCGCCGGTTCGATCCTGGAGCGTGAGCTGAACAGCGCCACGGACAACCCGATGATCTTCACGGAGACGGAAGAGAGCCGCAGCGGCGGCAACTTCCACGG
>JAFEEP010000487.1 GCA_018241045.1 Pseudomonadota bacterium
CGATCGAATATGCCCTTCGCCGCGCGCGCTCGGCGGTGCTCGACGAGATCGGGCACGAGCTTGACCTGAAGCTGTCGCAGAAGATCTATTCGAAGATCCTCGCCGCTCCCCTGGCCGATCGCAAGGGCCATACCGGCAACCTTGTGGCGCGGGTGTCCGAATATGCCATCGTGCGCGAGTTCTATGCCTCGACCACGGTGATGCTGGTCATCGACATGGCTTTCCTCGTGCTGTTCGTCGCGCTGATCGCCTATATCGCCGGCTGGCTGGCGCTGGTCCCGCTGATCGCGATGGCGGTGATGGCGCTGATCGGGCTGCGCCTGCGTGGCCAGGTGATCCACGCCGCGCGCGAGGCCCAGGCCGATCACGGGCTGCAACAGACCCTGCTGGTCGAATCGATCGCGGGGCTTGAAACGCTGAAGTCGATCGCGGGCGAGGGCGCAATGCTCGGGCGATGGCGCAAGCTCGCCGAACTGGGCGCCCATTCGCAGCAGCGGCTCAAGGACGTCAGCACTTCGGCGATCGGGCTCGCCTCGACCTTCCAGCAGGTGTCGAACATCGCGCTGATTGTCGGCGGCTACTACCTGTTCGACGCGGGCAAGATCACGATGGGCGCGATCGTCGCGATCGTCATGCTCTCGTCGCGCTCGCTCGCCCCGGCGGGGCAGCTCGCATTCCTGCTGACCCGCGGACAACAGGCACAGCAGACGCTCGATTCGATTCAGAAGCTGTGGGACGCGCCCGACGAACGGCGCATGGGCAGCGCCTCGCTCACCCCCGCGGTGCGTTCGGCCAACATCCGGCTCGAAGGGCTGGAGTTTGCCTACCCCGAGGCTTCAGTCGAATCGCTCACCGACATCAACCTCGAGATCCGCCCCGGTGACCGGATCGCGATCGTCGGACGGGTCGCTTCGGGCAAGTCGACCCTGGGCCGGGTGCTGTGCGGCCTCTACCAGCCGACCGGCGGGGCCATGCTGATCGACGGGATCGACAGCCGCCAGTATCGCCCGCAGGAACTGCGCGATGCCTTCCGCTTCGTCGGCCAGGACTCCAGCCTGTTCTCGGGCACGATCAAGGACAATCTCGCGCTGGGCGCCGGGGTGGTCGAGGATGAACGCCTGATCGATTCGCTGCGCTTCGTCGGCGCCGACCAGTTCCTTTCGCAGGATGCGGGCGGATTCGATCGCGGCGTCGGCGAATCCGGCAGCCGCCTGTCGGGTGGGCAGCGCAGCTTCCTGACGCTGGCCCGCGCCTTCGTCCGCCCGGCCAAGCTGCTGTTCCTTGACGAGCCCACGGGTGCGATGGACAGCCAGACCGAGAAACTCTTCGTCGAGCGACTGTCCCAATCGCTGACACCCGAACAGACACTGGTTATTTCGACCCATCGGCCCGCGCTTTTTGCCATCTGCAATCGCCTGATCGTACTCGACAAGGGGCGCATTGTGGCGGACGGACCAAGGGATGAAATCATTGCCTCGGCAGGAGTGGGGCTGAAACCATGAACACCCGCAACGCAACCATGCTGGACCTGGCCATGCCGCTCGACCTGGGCGAAGCGGGCACCGTGGTTCGTCGCTGGAAGGCGGAGCATTGGCTGGTCGCCGCGATCGTCGCGATGGTTGCCGCGCTGGCGCTGTCCTTTGCGATTCCGCAGCTGGTTCGCGCCTTGGCCAAGCCGGAACCCGCGCCGCAGGCCAGTGTCGCCTTTTCCGATATCGGCAACGTCGCCAACATCTCGATCGACGACAAGAGCCAGATCGTGGTCGAAGGCAAGGCCGCGGAGGAACAGAACGCCGCGATCCCGACGCTCAATCTCCCGCTCGAACACGTCAAGGCTTTCGGGTTGGCCGCAGCGAAGAACGAGACCTATGCCACCGCGCTCAAGTGCCTGACCCAGGCGGTCTATTACGAAGCGGCGGTCGAACCGATCCAGGGCCGCCGCGCCGTGGCCCAGGTGGTGCTCAACCGGATGCGCCATCCGGCCTATCCCAAGAGCGTGTGCGGCGTGGTCTATCAGGGGGCGGAACGGCGCACCGGCTGCCAGTTCAGCTTCACTTGCGATGGGGCGCTGTTGCGCGGCCCCGCTGCCGTTCCGTGGCGCGAGGCCGAGGGCGTGGCCCGCGCCGCGCTGGCTGGCTATGTCGAGCCGAGCGTCGGTACCGCGACCTTCTATCACGCCGACTATGTCCTGCCGAAATGGGCCTTCCAGCTCGGCAAGATCACCCAGATCGGCCGCCACATCTTCTACCGCTTCGGCGGCAACTGGGGCATGGCCGGGGCCTTCACCGGGCGTTATGCCGGGACCGAGCGGATTCCCGCGCTCGATTTCTCGGCGCTGCGCGAACGCGCGCTGGCCGATGGCATCAACGTTGATGGCACCCCTGTCGCGGCGAGCGACGCATTCGTCCCGGGGCTGACCGTGACCCCCGATGTCAAGGATCGCCATTCCGACAACGACGTCGGCGGACGGATCGACATGACCAAGGCCTGGCGCCCCTCGATCCCCGATCCGGTGCTGGCCAGCAACCGGCTCAAGGATACGGTCGCGGCGAGCAGCGCCAGCCCAAGCCCGGCCGACCCCGCCCCCCGGCAGGTCGCCGTCGGCCAGGTTGCAGGACCCGTGGCGCCGCAATGAACATCACCGATTTCCGTAACCGCTGGCACGGCTGGGATGCCAACCGCCGCCTGATCGCGGTCTGCGCCGCTGGCCTGTTCCTGCTGATCGCCTGGGCCTCGATCGCCCGCGTCGACGAGGTTACGCGCGGCATGGGCAAGGTCATCCCGTCGAGCAAGGTCCAGTTGATCCAGGCCTCCGAACCCAGCACGATTGCCTCGATCCAGGTCCGTCCCGGGCAACTGGTGCAGAAGGGCGAGCTGCTGGTCCAGCTTGAGAACGCCCAGTCGCAATCGCAGATGGGTCAGCTTCAGGCCGAGAATGAACGCCTTGCCGCCCGCGCCGCACGGTTGCAGGGCGAGGGCACCGGCACCGGGGCGAATTGCCAGGGCGCGGCCTGCGCCGAGGAAGCGCAGCTGGCCGAAGTGCGCCGCGCCACGGCGGCGAGCAAGCAGACCGCGCTCGCCGCGCAGATCGAGCAACGCCGCCGCGACCTGTCCGAAGGCCAGGCGACCATCGCCAGCCTTGAAGGCAGCGCGAGGCTCGCGCAGCAGCAGGTCGATACCCTCGCGCCGATGGTCGCCAAGAAGGTCATCCCGCAGACCGAGCTGATTTCCGCGCAGCGCGAACTGGTCGACGTCCAGGGCCGCCTGTCAGCCGCGCGGCAAGGCGCGGCGCGCGCCTCGGCGGCGATTCAGGAAGCCCAGGCGCAATTGAACGAGGCCCGGCTCGATTTCCGCCAGCAGGCGCTCAACGAACGCAGCGAGGTGGCGACCAAGCTGGCGGTCAACGAACAGACGATCAAGGGCACCTCGACCGAGCTGCGCGCGCCGGTCACCGGCTTCGTCAACGACGTCAAGGTCAACACCGTCGGCGGCTTCGTTGGCGCGGGCGAAAAGGTCATGCAGATCGTGCCGCAGGGCGACAAGCTGCTGATCGAGGCGCGGGTGACCCCCAAAGACATCGCCTTCATCAAGGTCGGCGACCGGGCAACGGTGAAGGTGACGGCCTACGATTTCTCGATCTATGGCGGGCTGACCGGCCAGGTCCGCAACATCAGCGCGGATTCGATCTACGACGAAAACGAACGCCAGGCCTATTACATCGTGACGATCGAGACCGACCGTTCCTTCATCGAGAAGAACGGCCGCAAGCTGCCGATCATGCCGGGGATGATCTGCGATGTGGAGATCATCACCGGGCGCAAGTCGATCCTCAGCTACCTGTTCAAGCCGGTGCTCAAGGCTTTCGACGAGGCGATGACCGAGCGGTGAGGCGCGCCCACCTCACCTAATACCCGTGAATCCAGCGCTTGTTCTCGCTGAACGAGACGATCGGGCGATAGTCGTAGCTTTCGCTGGCGTCGAGCACGCGGTCGGTTGAGTTGTCTAGCAGCCAGGCCTTGTCGCCCATCTTGACCACCAGCACCGCATGGTCGGCGGCGCGGACGGTGTCGCGGGCGATGGTCAGGAACATGGCGTCGCGGTGGACGCCCAGCGCGGCGAGGAGCTGCATCTTGGCGATGGCGATATCCTCGCAGTCGCCCGCGCCGCGCCGCAGGGTTTCCCCGGCACTGGCCCAGTAGTCGGCCTTGCCGTAAAGTTCGCGATCCTCGACGTAGCGGACCTTGGCATTGGTCCAGCTGTTGACCGCGGCAAGAGTGGCCATCGTCGGCCCATCGTGTCCGATCGCCAGCAGACGTTCGGCGACCGAGCCGGACAGGCCGGCATTGCGCACGCGGTTCCATTCGCGGTCGAAACCGGTGTGGCGGATCGGCACGCGCTTGCTCGCGAGGAAATCGTCGGGCGATCGCGGCACGATCGGGTGAAGAACCGCCAGGCCAAGCTGCGGCGCGGTCACGGAGGGGCGCACGGCGGCGACGAAGCCGACGGGCGCGCAGGTGGCAGATCGTGCAAAGGGTGCGAACGAAGGGCCCGCCGCCGGTTCAAGCGCGCCGCTGATCGCCAGCGCAGCCGCGGGCTGGGCCAAGGCGCTGGCCTGTTGCTGGCGGATCAGATCGAGCTGGCTGACCTGCCCGCCCAGCAGCGCGGCAGCCTTGCTTTGCACCGCTGCGGGCTGCGCTTCGACCAGTCCGACCGCGGGGTTGATCGCGGTGGGGCAGGCCTCGGGATTGGCGAAGGCCGAAATGGCGACCGCCATCGGCAGGCTCGCCACGCCAAGCGAGGCGGCGGCCGGCTGGGCCAGCATCGCCATGCCCGTCAGGGCGGGCAGCGCGGCGCAAAGGGACCTTGTGCGGATCATGCCCCGGACATGACCCCGCGCTGCTCAAGGTTACGTGTAGGCACGTAGTTAACGCCGCGTTGCGGAATTGCGCGGGGGAGGGAAAATGCGCGACGCTTGACGGTAACGGCACCCGCGGGGCAACCAGCGGCACATGGCGGCGCTGTTGTTCACTTTTCTGGCGGTGCTGGCGGTCGGCTTCGGTGCGCGCGATCAGCTCACCCTGGCCGCGATGACTCATCGCCAGGGCGCCCGGCCGGGGCTGCTGCTGATCGCCGCAGCAAGCGGGCTTGCCACCGTGGCGCTGGCGGCCTGGGCCTCGCAGATCGTTGCGGCGGCCTTGGCTGCTCCGGCGCGGCTGCTGTTCGCGGCGATTGCATTGGGCTTTGCCGGGCTGGAAATGCTGGTGTTGCGCCGCGCCAGCCAGCCGTTGGAGCCGACGCACTCGCTCGGCGCGCTGGCGCTGGTGCTGCTCGCCCAGCAATTGACCGACGCGGCGCGCTTCGTCGTGCTGGCGATCACCGTGGCGACGCTGGCGCCATTGACGGTCGGGCTCGGCGGCGGGGCGGCGGCGCTGGTGCTGGCCGTGGTCGGCTGGCTGGCGGCGGACAGTCTGGCAGACCTCAACCTCGTTCGCCCCCGGCGCCTGTTGGGCGGTGCGCTGGTCTTGGTGGCGATCTGGCTGGCGCTGCGCGCGCTGGGCCTTGCGTGACCCGGCCCGCGCATAGCATTGCGGCATCGTTTCCCGCGCGCAGTTGCGATGGTAGAGCAGCGACCATGACCACCACGATCATTCCCGACGCCAGTGACGAGCAGATCGCGCTGTGGCTTGAACAGACCCTTTCGGCGGCCCTTGCGGCGCACAGTGGGCCAGTCGCGATCACCATTCCGGGCGGATCGACTCCCTTCCCGATCCTCGCCCGGCTAGAGGCAAGCGCGATCAACTGGAGCCGGATCGTGGTCTGGCCGGGCGACGACCGCGTGGTTCCTGAAGACCATCCCGCCAGCAATGTCGGGCGCATCCGCAAGGCGCTCGAACCGCTCGGCGCGACTGTCACCGCGCTGACCGAGGAGGCGGTGCCGCCGCACTTCGCCCTGACCTGGCTCGGCATGGGCGGGGACGGGCACGTGGCCTCGCTGTTTCCCAACACCGATCCGCAGATCGACGATCCGGTCGCGGTGCGCCGCCTGGTGCCCGATCCCCTTCCGCCCGAGGCGCCGTTTGCCCGGCTCAGCCTGACGATTCCGGCGCTGCTGAACAGCGACGCGCTGATCTTCGTGATCCGCGGTGCGGACAAGCGTGCGGTGTTCGATGCGGCGCTGGCGGGGCAGAGCGACCTGCCCGTGGCCCGCGTGTTGCGCGCTGCGCGCCAGCCGGTGATATGCTTCGGCTGATCCCGGCCCGGCTGCATCGCGCTGCGCTGGTCGCCGCGCATCGGCTGCGGCGGATCTGGTGGCGGGTCAGGAAGCCCTTGCTTCTGGGGTGCCGGGTGCTGGCCTTCGATGGGCAGGGCCGTGTCCTGCTGGTGCGCCATTCCTATGGCAGCGGGCGCTGGATGCTGCCCGGGGGTGGAATCGCACGCGGTGAGGATCCGCTCGCCGCGGGCCTGCGCGAACTGCGCGAGGAAGTCGGCTGCCGCCTCGCCCACGCGCGCGAGTTCGAGCGGGTCGACGAACCGCTTTCAGGCACGACCAATCGCGTGCACCTGATCTGCGGCCTGATCGACGGCGAGCCGCGCCCGGATGGCCGCGAAATCATCGAAGCAGTGTTCCACGATCCCGCCGCGCTGCCCGACAACATGGCCGTGGCACTCGAACGCGGCATGGCCCAATGGGTCAGAGCAGCGGAAGCTGTGCTGCCCCGCCGACCGGGGGCGGACTGACCGCCTCCTCGCCATCGAGGTGGGACAGGATCAGGCCCATCAGCCGCACCGGCTGGGCGAGCGGTAGCACCTCGTCGAGCAGGGTATGCCCGATCGTCGCCAGTTCGGCGCGGCTGGCAACGGGGCGGGGCAGTGAGCGGGCGCGGGTGAGGTTGGAGAAATCGGCGTGCTTGAGCTTGAGCGTCACCGTTCGCCCCTGCGTTTCGGATTTTTCGATCCGCTCCCAGGTGATCGTGATGATCCGTTCCAGCACCTCGCGCAGCGCCGATCCTGACGAGATGTCCTTGTCGAAGGTCCGCTCCGCCCCCAGCGACTTGCGCGCACGATTGGCCTTGACCCGGCGCAGGTCGATTCCCCGCGCGGCGCGATAGAGGTAGTCGGCCTGAAGGCCGAAGTGGCGGCGCAGAAAGTCGATATCGCGCGCGGCCAGATCGGCGCCGGTCTCGATCCCCAGTGCCGCCATCTTCTCGGCACCGCGCGGGCCGATCCCGAAGAAGCGCCGCACCGGCAGCGTGGCGACGAAGGCGGCGCCCTCGCCGGGGCGGATCAGGCACAGGCCGTCGGGCTTGTTCTGATCGCTGGCCAGCTTGGCGAGGAACTTGTTGTAGCTGACCCCGGCGCTGGCGGTCAGCCCGGTTTCGGCGCGGATGCGAGCACGGATCAACTCGGCGATGCGGGTGGCTGAGCCGATGCCGTGCGAATCCTCGGTCACGTCAAGGAACGCCTCGTCGAGGCTGAGCGGTTCGACCAGCGGGGTGTATTCGAGGAAGATCTCCCGGATCTGACGCGATACCGCCGAATAGACAGCGAAGCGCGGGCGGCGGAAGATCAGGTCGGGGCAAAGCCGCTTGGCGGTGGCCGAGGGCATGGCCGAACGACAGCCGAACTTGCGCGCTTCGTAGGAACAGGTGGTGAGCACCCCGCGCGGGCCGTCGCCACCAACCGCCACCGGCTTGCCCCGCAACTCGGGCTCGTCACGCTGTTCGACGCTGGCGTAGAAGGCGTCCATATCGACATGGATGATCTTGCGCAGGCCAGGCGCCGCGCCGTCATCGTCCAGGTCTTTGCCGTCCTCGCTCATCGCGCTAAGGTCTAGCGCTTTAGGGCGCGGCGCGAAATGCATACGAATAGGGCTGGCGCTTCGCAGCCACTTTGCCCATGAGCGCGCAATGCCGCAGGTCAATCCCACCGCAGCCGAGTTCGGCGCCGGCCCGCGCGAGTTCATTGCGCTGATGGCGATGACCATGGCGCTGCAGGCGCTGTGCATTGATGCGATGCTGCCCGCGCTGGGCCAGATTGCGACCGACCTTCATGTGTCCGACCCCAATCGCCGCCAGTTGGTCGTCGGCCTGTTCCTGTTCTTTGCCGGGATCGGATCGCTGCTGCCCGGATCGCTGGCCGACCGCTTTGGCCGCCGCCCGGTGCTGTTCGCCTGTTTCGGCGGCTACGTCGTTCTGTCGATCGCCTGTGCGCTGGCGCAGGATTTTACCCTGCTGCTGGTGCTGCGCGCCTTGCAGGCACTGGCGACTGCGGGGCTTTCGGTTCTGCCCGGCGCTATCATCCGCGACCGGTTCAGCGGTGATGGCATGGCGCGGATGATGTCGACCATATCGGTGGTCTTCATGATCGTGCCGATGCTTGCCCCCAGCTTTGGCCAGGCAGTGCTGCTGGTGGCCAGCTGGCGCTGGATCTTCGGCGGCATGGCACTGATGGGAACCGTCGTCGCGCTATGGACTTACCAGCGCCTGCCCGAAACGCTCCACCCCGATTATCGCCAGCCCATCGACCCGCGGGCAATCAGCGCGAATATGTGGGAAGCGGCGACCAACCGCGCCGCCTTCGGTTACGTCATGGGCGGGGCCCTGCTGGTCGGTGCGCTGTTCGGCTACATCAATTCGGCGCAGCAGCTGATCGCCGAGCAGATGGGCGCGGGCGACCGCTTTCCGCTGCTGTTCGCGGTGATGGCCGGGGGCATAGCCGTCGCCAACCTGACCAATGCCTGGATCGTCGAGAAATTCGGCGCGCGCCGCGTTTCGCACGCCGCATTGCTCGGTTTCATCGCGGTGGGGACGCTGCAGGTGTGGTTCTCGCACCGGCCAAACGAGACGTTGTGGCAATTCATTCCTTTGATGACGCTGAGTTGCGCGATGATGGGCTTTACCGGGGCCAACTTCAGCTCGATCGCGCTTCAGCCCTTCGCCCGGATCGCCGGGGCGGCAGCCTCGCTTCAGGCGTTCCTGCGCATGGCCTGCGGATCGGCGCTGGGGGCATTGGTCGGCCAGGCCTATGACGGCACCGCGCGCCCGCTGTCATGGGCGCTGCTGCTGTGCGGCATCGCCGCGCTGGTGCTGGTGCTCTACAGCGAGAAAGGCCGCCTGTTCCGTCGCCTGATCCCGGCAGGCCAGCCGCGCCCGGTTCCCGACCCGAGCCATTGAGCCCTTGGCGACAGGCTGGCATAGAACAGCACTCATGATCGAACCCTATGATCTTGCGGTAATCGGCGGCGGCGTCAACGGCGCGGGGATCGCGCGCGACGCGGCGGGGCGCGGGGCGCGGGTGTTGCTGCTGGAGGCCGGCGATCTGGCCAGCGGGACCAGTTCGGCTTCAACCAAGCTGATCCACGGCGGGCTGCGCTATCTGGAGCACTACGAGTTCGCGCTGGTGCGCGAATCGCTGTCCGAGCGCGAGGCGCTGTGGACAATCGCCCCGCATATCATCCATCCGTTGCGCTTCGTCCTGCCCTACGTGAAGGGCCTGCGTCCGCGCTGGCTGCTGCGGCTCGGGCTGTTCCTCTACGACCATATCGGCGGACGCAAGCTGCTGCCGGCGACGCGGACGATCAACTTGGCCCGCCATGCTGCCGGAGCGCCGCTCAAGCCCGGATTCACCACCGGGTTCGAATATTCCGACGGCGCGGTCGATGATGCGCGGCTGGTGGTGCTCAACGCGATGGACGCGGCGGAGCGCGGGGCAGAGATCTTGACCCGCACCCCCGTTACGTCGGCGCGACGCGAGGGCGAGGGCTGGATAATCGACACACCCGCAGGCCAGTTCCGCGCCCGCGCTCTGGTCAACGCCGCCGGGCCCGAGGTGCTGGCCGTCGAAGGGCTGATCGGCGACAAGCCCGACTACGCCATGCGGCTGGTGCGCGGCAGCCACATCGTCGTGCGCAAGCTGTTCGACCATCCCTACGCCTATTTCTTCCAGCTTCCCGACGGGCGGATTTTCTTCGCCATCCCCTACCGCCGCGATTTCACCCTGATCGGCACAACCGACGCCGACCAGAAGCCCGGCGATCCGATCAAGGCCAGCGCGGAGGAGATCGACTATCTGTGCGAAGGGGCGAGCGCCTATTTCCGCGTACCGGTCACCCCGGCCGACGTGGTTTGGTCCTATTCGGGGGTGCGCCCGTTGATCGACGATGGCTCGGGCAAGCCCGAGGCGGCGACGCGCGGATACCGGCTCGACCTGTCGGGCGAGGGCGAGGGGGCGCCACTGCTCTCGGTCTATGGCGGCAAGATCACCACCTATCGCCATCTGGCCGAGGAGGCAGTCGACCTGCTGACGCCGCGACTGGCCGCGCTGACCGGCGCGGCCTGGACCACGACCCGGCCGCTGCCCGGCGGGGATTTCCCGGTCGACGGGCTGGAGGCGTTCAAGGCCGTGCTGGCAGGCGAAAATCCCGACCTCGACGAACCGACCATCGACCGTGTCGCCCGCGCCTATGGCACTCGCGCGCGGCGTTGGCTCACCCAGCCGCGTGGCGAGCATTTCGGCGCGGGATTGTGGCAGGCCGAGGTCGACTACCTTGTGGCGCACGAATGGACGCGGAGCGTGGAGGACGTGCTGTGGCGACGCTCCAAGCTGGGGCTGTTGTTGAATGCGGCGCAGGTGGCGCGGCTGGGGGAATATCTCGGCGGTTAGGTTGCCGCCCCCAGACCCCGCCACGCCAGCTCGGCAAACTCGCACAGCAGGGGTCGCGTTTCGCGCGGATCGATGATGTCCTCGATCCCGAAGATCTCGGCGGTGCGGAATGGGCTGCGCACGCGGTTCAAGCGTTCGCGGATCGCCCCAAGATGCGCCGCCGGATCCTCCGCCGCCTCGATCTCGGCCTTGTAGGCCACCTCGATCCCACCCTCGATCGGCAGGCTGCCCCAGTCGCCGCTGGGCCAGGCGAAGCGGTACTGAAACGCCTCGGCGTTGCTCATCGCCGCGCCCGCAATGCCATAGGCGCGGCGCACCACCACGCAGCACAGCGGCACCGTGGCCTTGTAGATCGTGTTCATCGCCTGGACGCCATAGCGGATCGTCCCCGCCATCTCCGCCTCGCGCCCGATCATGAAGCCGGGGTTGTCGACCAGGTGGACCACTGGCAGACGGAACTGATCGGCCAACTTGAGGAAGCGTTCGGCCTTCTCGCTGGTGCGCGCGTCCCACGATCCGCCCAGAAAGCTGGGGTCGCTGGCCAGCACCGCCACTGGCCAGCCATCCAGCCGGGCGAAGGCGGTGATCGCGGCGCGGCCCCACAGCTTGCCCATCTCGAACACCGAACCGGCGTCGAACACCATGCCCAGCAGGCGGCGCATTGAATAGACCTGTTTGGCCTCACGCGGAACGAGGTTGACCAGCGCCTGCTCGCGCCGGTCGGCCGGATCGATATTGGGGGTGCGCGCGGCCAGTTGCCCGGCGTGGCTGGGCAGGTAGGAGAGGAATCGCCGGGCGCGGGCAAAGGCCTCGGCCTCGCTGGCCACTTCCTCATCGACCACGCCGTTGCGGGTGTGGATGATCGAGCCGCCAAGCTGTTCCTTGTCGCCGCCGTCTCGGTCGAGCTTTTCGCCGATCGCCTCGACCACGGCGGGCCCGGCGGCGAACAGTTGCGACAGGCCCTTGACCATCAGCGAATAGTGGCTGGCCACCACCCGCGCGGCGCCAAGGCCCGCCGTGGGGCCAAGCGCCAGCGCCACCACAGGCACCGTATCAAGGTTCTTGACCACATCAGCCCAGCCGTGGACGGCGGGCACATAGGTCGCGCCGATCATCTCCAGCGTCTTGACCGATCCACCGCCGCCGGTCCCGTCGATCATGCGGATCAGCGGGATCTTGAGCGTGTGGGCCATCGCCTCGCACTGTTCGAACTTGCGTCGGATCGATGCGTCCGCCGCCCCGCCGCGCACGGTGAAGTCGTCAGCGCTGGCCACTACCGGGCGCCCTTCGATATTGGCGCGGCCGAAGATCAGGTTGGAGGGAGCAAGATCAACCAGATCGCCCGCCTCGTCATAGCTGCCCTTGCCCGCGATCTTGCCGATTTCACGAAACGAACCTGGATCGACCAGCCCCTTGATGCGCGCCCGTGCGTCCAGCTTGCCGCGCGAATGCTGGCGAGCGACCTTGTCCGCGCCGCCCATCTGCTCGGCCAGCTTGCGGCGGCGGCGCAGTTCCTCGATTTCCGGCTTCCAGGTCATTGGTCCTCCCAGATTTGACCCCGCGACCCGGTCCGCGTGGCGGTCAGGGTGACGGAATCTTGGGGACACTGGCTAAGCGTCCGCAACAGGCACCGCAATGCCCCTTGCACTCGGCCAAAGCCGCCACTAGAGCGGCGCGCAATTGAGGGTTTTCCCAACGGGGCATTTCCATGGCTGAATCTGACCGTTTCAATACCATTGCCGGATGGACGCTGGCTGCGGGCATCGTCGCGCTGGGCCTTTCGGCCGTGTCGAGCGGCTATTTCCAGGCTGACAAGCACCACGCCCCCAAGGAAGAGGGCAAGGCCGAGGGCGGTGCTGCCGCAGCCGTTCCGATCGAGACCCTGCTTGCCAGCGCCGATCCGGCCAAGGGCGAAGCTGCGTTCAAGAAGTGCACCGCCTGCCACACCGCCAACCAGGGCGGCGCCAACGGCATTGGTCCGAATCTTTACGGTGTGCTGGGTGACAATATCGCCGAAGGTCGCGGCGGCTTCGCCTTCTCCGACGCGCTCAAGGGCAAGGGTGGCAAGTGGGACTTCGCCAAGCTCAACGAATGGCTGACCAGCCCCAAGACCTTCGCCCCGGGCACCAAGATGAGTTTCGCTGGACTGCCCGACGCGGCTGAGCGCGCCAACCTGATGGCCTGGCTCAACACGCAAGGGTCGAACCTGCCGCTGCCTGCCGCTCCGGCGGCGCCCGCCGCCGGGGCCGCTGGCGCCGCCGCCGCGCCTGCCGCCGTGGTTGGCGATGCCGCTGCGGGCGAAAAGAGCTTTGCCAAGTGCAAGGCCTGCCACACCGCCAACCCGGGCGGGGCCAATGGCATCGGCCCGAACCTGGCCGGGGTCTATGGCGATTCGGTCGCTCAGGGCCGTGGCGGCTTCGCCTTCTCCGACGCGCTCAAGGCCAAGGGTGGCAAATGGGACGATGCCAGCCTCGATGCCTGGCTGACCAATCCCAAGGCCTATGCCGCCGGAACCAAGATGACCTTTGCCGGCATTGCCGACGCGCAGGAACGCGCCAACGTGATTGCCTACCTCAAGACCGCCAAGTAAGGCCGGTTTTCAGGAGGAAAAGGGGCGGGGCCGCAAGGCTCCGCCCTTTTTGCTGCTTGTCGTTATGGACGCCCTAGCCAGCCCGCGCTGACAGGGCGGGTAGGTCGAGCACCACCATGCGGCGATATTCCGACCGGACCAGACCCGCGCGGACCAGCTTGCCGAGGACCTGGCCGGCGGTGATCCGCGACACTCCGACGATATCGCCCAGGGCCTGTTGAGTCAGCGCAAGCACGGGTCCATCACGCCGGGCCATGTCGGCAAGCGCGCGGGCGATCCGCAGTTCGGCGGACTGGCTGCGGTCGCGGTCGATCCGGTCGATCGCGCTGCGCAACTGGTAGGCCAATGACTTGAGCAGCCAGCGGGCAAAGTCAGGCTCATGCGCCAGCAGGCGCTCGATCAGTGCGCTGTCGATGCGCACGAGCACGGCTTCCCCGTCGGCAACAACATCCACCTGGCGCGGCACCCCGACGAAATAGGCCAGTTCGCCAAACAGGTCGCCCGAGCCGAGTATGCCGTACACCGTGACGCCGCCGTCCGCCGCAAAGCGGCGCAGCGATACAGTGCCGCTTTCGATCAGCCAGAATCCATCACCCTCATCGCCCTGCTGCTGGACCAACGTTCCGTCGGCGAAGCGGTGCCGGCGCCCCTCGCGCAGCAGCAGCGCGGCCAGCTCGCCCTCTGCCCGCGTTGGAGAGATTTCGGATAATTGATAAGTTCTTTGCATTCCTGCCGACCATGATCCCGTAAAGGGCGATTCGCAAGACGGCAGCGGCCAGCACGGTTCGCGCCGGGGAGAGGAGGACGACGATGCAGACGTCAAGTTGGGTTGCAGTTGCGATTCTGATCGGCTTCGGCCTGCTC
>JAFEEP010000488.1 GCA_018241045.1 Pseudomonadota bacterium
TAGCTCCGCGGGGTCAGCACCTTGGCGAGATACATCGCCACCTGGCGTGGACGCACCACCGCGCGGGCGCGGCGCTTCGATGCCATCTCGGTGCGGTCGACCCGGTAGAACTGGCAAACCGTACGTTGAATCTCGTCGATCGTGATCCGGCGGCGATTGGCCGAAAGGATATCGGTGAGCTGTTCCTCGGCCAGCTGGAGCGACACCGCCTGGCCGGTGAGTTGGGCGTAGGCGATCAGCTTGTTGAGTCCGCCGACCAGCTCGCGCACGTTGCGATTGATGGTCCGGGCAAGGAACTCGATCACGTCAGCGGGGACGTGCTGAGGCGAGAAGCGCTGCAGGCGATGTTCGAGAATCAGGCGACGCAGTTCGATGTCAGCGGGCTGGATATCGGCAACGAGACCCATCGACAGGCGCGAGAGCAGCCGCTGTTCGACCCCGTCGAGTGCCTGGGGAGCCCGGTCGGCGGCGAAGACCAGGCGCTTGCCCTCGGCGAGCAGCGCGTCGATCGTATAAAGCAGTTCCTCCTGGGCGCTGGCCTTGCCGATAATGAATTGGATGTCGTCGACCAGCAGCAGATCGAAGCCGCGCAACCGCGCCTTGAACTCTATCGTCTGGTTCTGGCGCAGGGCCTGGACGAATTCGACCATGAAACGTTCGGCCGAGCAGTAGAAGATTCGCGCCCGCGGATGCGCCGCCAGATAGGCGTGACCGATCGCGTGGAGCAGATGAGTCTTGCCCTGGCCGGTCGCCGCCTTGAGATACAGTGGGGCGAACTGGGGCTTCTCGGTCGCCGCCATGCGTTGCGCCGCGTTGCTGGCGAGCACGTTTGCCGCGCCGGAAACGAAAGTCGCAAAGGTCAGCGAGGGGTCGAGCCCGATCGAGGCCACGCCCAAACCATTGGCGCCCAGCCCACCCAGTTCGGCTGCGCCCATACCGAGCGCATCGCCGGGCTGCGACAACACCGCGCCGTCATTGGCCGGACGGCGCACACCGTCCTCGCGCCCCAGGCGCAGGCCGGTCAGCGCGCGCCGGTTGGGCATGACTGCGACGCGGACATGGCGCACGTCGGGCCGCGCGATCTTCCAGGCCAGCGAAAGCCGGTCGGAGAATCGGTCCGAGACCCAGTTGGCCGAGAACTCGGTCGGCAGGAACAGGTCAAGTGTGCCCGTTTCCTTGCAGAACGTGCCCAGTTGGATCGGCTTGATCCATTGGCCGTGCAGCTGATGCCCCAGATCCTTGCGCAGGCCCTGGCTGATGTCAGCCCAATCCGCTGCAAGATCGAGCGCTTCCTGTTCTTCCATCATGCGCTCTGCATCGTTCCTGTTTCCGGCAGCGGAATTGTTCCGCTGTCCGCTGATACCCGTGCCTGTCACCTGGTATGCCCCCAATGACAAATCATGCCCCATCCCGCGCGACATTGCCGCACGGAACAACCCCACCGGCGGCCCAGGCCGGTGCCGAAATCACTGATGTCTTGCAATGCCCTGCTTGGGAAACCCGTGCCGGACAGTCCCCGCGTTATGGACGAGGCAGCGGCGAGGGCAAGGCGTGTACGGTAAAAAAAATGAAATAAACCGCCTTGACGGACAATTGCGCGGGAGAATCCCGCTGATCATGACTAACGCATTGTTAAATCACGATATCTACCCGGACACCCATGCGAATCGTGGGATTCCACTGCATTAGTGCAATGCAGCATGGTGAACACACCGAGGCATGAAAAAAGCCGACGGTTTTACCGCCGGCTCTTCAACGTCGATGTTCTGTTTTCGTGCCGAAGGGCACCGTCCCGGAGCGGGACGATTCGCCCTCCAAACGAATCAGAGTCCCGCGACTCGCTTGGTCAGGCGCGACAGCTTGCGCGAGGCGGTGTTCTTGTGGAGCACGCCGCGGGCAACCCCACGCGCCAGTTCGGGCTGGGCCGCCTTGAGCGCGTCGGCAGCGGCCGACTTGTCGCCACCGGCGATCGCCGCTTCGACCTTCTTGACGAAGGTGCGGATGCGACCGAGACGGTTGCCGTTGATTTCGGCGCGGCGTTCGTTGCGGCGGATGCGCTTCTTGGCTTGCGGCGTATTGGCCATTTTCGTCCTTCATTCGGCTGCCAGTCGAGCAGCCACCTATCGGTTGAATCTCGTGCAAAAACACGCGCGGCAAACCGGAGTCGCCTCGCGGGAAGCGCGGCCCTTACCCGCGAGACCCCGAATCGTCAAGCATTGCGCCACAAATTTGGCGCGTCATTTTTGGCAATGCTGGCAGAACCACGTACTGCGCCCGCCCTGGACCACCCGCGCAATCGCATGGCCATCGCGCACGCAAGGCTGCCCCTCGCGGTCATAGACGTCGAAACGCTTGGAAAAATAGCCGAGTTCGCCATCCGGCCGGGCATAGTCGCGCAGGGTCGAGCCGCCCGCCTCGATCGCTTCGGCCAGGACTTCCCTGATCGCGACAACCAATCGCCCGAGCGCGGCCACGCTGACCTTGCCCGCCGCCTTGCGCGGATCGATACCCGCGCGAAACAGCGCCTCGCAGACATAGATGTTGCCCAGCCCGGCGACGATCCGCTGATCGAGCAGCATCAGCTTGATCGCTGCGCCGCGCCCGCCAAGCGCGGCCTTGAGATGCGCGGTTGACAACCCCTCGCCCAGCGGCTCGGGCCCCATCGCGGCAAACGAAGGCCAGTCGTCCAGTTGTCCCGTCACCACCAGATCGACCGAACCGAACCGGCGCGGATCGCACAGCGCCAGGGTTACCCCGTGCGCGGTCTCGAGCACGAGGTGATCGTGCTTGCCCAATTCCTCGGGCTGGATGCGCCAACGCCCCGACATACCGAGGTGGAACACCATGGTCTGCTCGCGATCGGTATGGATCAGGCCGTATTTGGCACGGCGGCCAAGCCCGGTCACCGTGGCCCCGGTCAGCACCTGGACCAGCCCTTCCGGGAAAGGGCGCCGCAGATCGGGGCGATGCGTGACAGCCCGCGCGATCCGCTCGCCCTCAAGGCAGCGGGCAAGCCCGCGCACGGTGGTTTCGACTTCGGGAAGCTCGGGCATGGATGCGCAGACCTAGGCACGCTGGCAGCGCTTGTCCACGGATGATGCGTTTCGCATTGAAACCAAGGTGGACGCGCCCTAGGTCTGCGGCACACTATCGGGAGAAGACCAATGGCCGCCTCGCTCTACACCTTCGCCATGCCCGGCTTCATCGCCATGCTGGGCAACATCAAGACCTGGCTCGACAAGGCGGCCGCGCAGGGCGACGAGGCGGCGCTGGTCGAGGCGCGGCTGGCGCCTGATATGTTCCCGCTCGCCCGCCAGATCCAGATCGCCTCCGACGCGGCCAAGGGCGCTGCCGCGCGGCTGACCGGAACCGAAGCTCCGGCCATGCCCGATACCGAAACCACTTTCGCCGAATTGAAGGACCGCTGCGATCGGACGATCGTCTATCTTCGGTCAATCGATCCTGCCACCTTCGATGCCGGAGCCAGTCGTGAGGTGGTGCTGACCTTCCCCAACGGCGGCGGCATGAAATGCGACGGCGCGACCTTCGTGACCGGTTTTTCCGTGCCCAACTTCTATTTCCACGCCACCGCGACCTATGCGATCCTGCGCGCCCAAGGCATCGCGCTGGGCAAGACCGATTATCTTATGCACATGGCCCCCCATATGTTCGCGCCGCCGGAAACCGCCCAGGGCTGACGCTTTCGCTGGCAGAGCGCGGCCCATGCGGCTAAGGCGCGGCGCATGAGCGAAACGGTATCCTTCGGCTACGACGAGGTTTCTCCCGAGGAGAAGACCGAGAAGGTTGGCGCGGTATTTTCCAGCGTCGCCAAGAAGTACGACATCATGAACGACGCGATGTCGGCGGGCATGCACCGGTTGTGGAAGGACAAGTTCGTGCGGCGAGTCAAACCGCAGCGACACGAACAGATCCTCGACATGGCGGGCGGCACCGGCGACATCGCCTTTCGCATGGCCGCCCACGGCGCGGCGATCACGGTGTCGGACATCAATCAGGATATGCTCGACGTCGGGATCGAGCGGGCGATGGAACGCGGGCTCGATACGCTGGTATGGTCGCGCCAGAACGCCGAGGAACTGAGCTTCCCCGACCGCTTCTTCGATGCCTATACGATTGCCTTCGGCATCCGCAACGTCACCCGCATCGACAAGGCGCTGGCCGAGGCATACCGCGTGCTGAAGCATGGCGGGCGGTTCTATTGCCTCGAGTTCTCGACCACCGAATGGCCCGGCTTCAAGGAAGTTTACGATCTCTATTCGCATCGCTTGGTCCCGAAGATCGGCAGCGCGATCGCGGGCGATCCGGACAGCTACCGCTACCTGATCGAATCGATCCGCCGCTTCCCGACCATGCCCGCGTTCGAGGCGATGATCCGCGATGCGGGGTTCGTCCGCACCCGGGTCGAGCCGATCCTGGGCGGGCTGGTCGCGATCCATTCGGGATGGAAGATCTGAGGTGACGCGGCCCGCGACGCATATTGTCCGGCTGCTGCGCTGGGGCCGTACGCTTGCCCGCCATGGTGCACTGCGTGGAATCGAGGCTGACCCCAACACCCCGCCGCAGGTCCGCCGTCTGGCCCGGATCGCGCGGTTCGGGACGTTCCAGCCGCGCATTCCCGACTATGCCGGAGCATTCCAGGATATCGGCCCCGCCGCGATCAAGCTGGGCCAGACGCTCGCCACCCGGCCCGATATCGTCGGCGAGGAAGCGGCGAACAACCTGCTGTTGTTGCAGGACAGCCTGCCCCCAGTGCCCTACGCCGCGATCAAGGCCGAGATCGAGCGCAGCTTTGCCAGGCCGGTCGAGACGCTGTTCGCCTCGATCGAGGAGGAGCCGGTCGGCGCTGCCTCGATCGCCCAGGTTCATCGCGCGGTGACCACTGACGGGCGCACGGTTGCGGTAAAGGTGCTGCGCCCCGGCATTCGCGAGAAGTTCGCCGCTGATATCCAGACCTACGAATGGGCCGTCGCGCATCTTGAAGCACTGGGCGGCGAGGCGGCGCGGCTGCGCCCGCGCCTGGTCATCGCCAATTTCAAGCGCTGGACCCTGCGCGAGCTTGATCTGCGGCGCGAGGCGGCCTCTGCCTCCGAATTGGCCGAGCAGATGCAGGCGACCGAAGGCTACCGCGTCCCCTCGGTCGACTGGGACCGGACCAATGGCCGGGTGCTGACGATCGACTGGATCGACGGGATCAAGATCAGTGACAGCGAGGCGCTGCGCAAGGCCGGGCACGATCTCAACGCGCTGGCAGAGCATCTGGTGCTGA
>JAFEEP010000489.1 GCA_018241045.1 Pseudomonadota bacterium
AAGCGCCGCGTTTCGCTTGGTGCGGCGCTGCCTGATCCTGGCCGTTGGTAAGCGTCCGGGCTTCGACGTGTTGCGCGGGTAGAGCCGTGCCGCGATGAGCATTTCTTCAGGAGTGTCCTTTGGCACTGCCGAAGGAGAGTGGCTTGGATCGGATCGAGATCATCACGGGGGTGGAGCGTCGGCGGCGCTATTCCGATGCCGAGCGGGCGGCGGTGCTGGCGCGGTGCGATGAGCCGGGTGCAACCATCGTTGGTGTTGCCAAAGCGCTGGGGATGTCGCCCAGTCTGATCCACAACTGGAAGCGTCTGCGCCGGGAGGCGGACAAGATCGCCAGCGAGCCGATGCAGTTCATTCCCTATGGCACGGTGCCCGAGCAGCCTGCGTGCGCGTTTCCTCCGGTGGTGTCAGCGCCATTGCCCGTCGCACCGGTGCTGCCACAAGGTCCGACGCTGACCGAGGAACTGGTCCGCCCCTATCCCGGCGCGCGGCCTGGCGGGATCGATATCGACCTGAGGAACGGCATTCGCCTGGCGGTTGACAGTTACGTCAACGAGAAGGCGCTGGCCCGGGTGTTGCGCGCACTGCGGGAGGTATCGTGATTGCGCTGGCGCCGGGCACGAAGGTCTACCTCGCGAGCAAGCCGGTCAGCATGCGCCTGGGCTTCGATGGGCTCGCCGCGCTGGTGCGGCCGCTGTTTGCCGTCGAGCCATACGGTGGGCATGTGTTCCTGTTTCGCAGCAAGAGCGGCACGTACCTCAAGGCTCTGCACTGGGATGGCACCGGGCTGTGCCTGTTCGCCAAGCGGCTCGAACGGCACCGGTTCGTCTGGCCGCCGCTGGTCGATGGCGGGGTGATCCTGACGCCCGCGCAGTTCGCCCTGCTGATCGAGGCGATGGACTGGCGGCGCACCGTCAGCCCTGATCCGCCACGCCTGCCTGAGCAGGTGTGATCGCGCGCATTTGTCGCGGATTTGTGCGCTTTTCGATTGGTCCAACTCGCCGATTCTGCTAACGGGAGCCGTGTCTCCCGAACAGCTCGAGCTCCCTTCCGATCCCGACGATCTGCGCGCCTTGCTCACGCAGATGCAGGCGCGGCTTGTGGTATCGGAGCAGGCGCTGGAAGCCGAGCGGGAAGCCCATCGCGCTACCCATGACGAGCTGGTTGCGGCGAAGAACGCGGTCGTGCTGACCACGCTCCAGATCGAGAAGCTGAAGGTCACCCTGGCCCGGCTCAGGCGCATGAAGTTCGGGCAGTCGTCCGAGCGCATGGCGCTTGAGGCTGACCAACTGGAACTGACGCTCGAAGAACTGGAAGCCGAGCAGGCTCATGCCGAGTGCGTCATCGAAGGCAAGGTTCCTGACCGGGAGCCGAACGCACCGGCTAACCGGCCGCGCCGCAGGCCCTTGCCCGACCACCTGCCACGCGACGAGGTGATCCACGATGCCCCGGCGACCAATGGCTGCACCGCTTGTGGCGGCACCATGTCCGCGCTCGGCGAGGATGTCACCGAAGTGCTCGAGTATGTGCCGGGCAGTTTTCGCGTGGTGCGCCATGTGCGGCCCAAGCTCGCCTGTTCCTGCTGCGATGCGGTCAGCCAGGCCCCGGCTCCCGCGCTGCCGGTGCCGCGTGGCAAAGCTGGACCTGGCTTGCTGGCCCACGTCGTCGTCGCCAAGTTCGCCGATCATTTGCCACTCTACCGCCAGTCGCAGATTTACGCGCGCGAAGGCGTCGATCTCAGCCGTTCCACCCTGGCTGACTGGCTTGGCCAGGTAAGCTGGTTGCTGAAGCCCCTGATCGATCGGATTGCCGATCATGCCATGGCCAGCCCCAAGCTCCATGCCGACGATACCCCGGTTCCGGTATTGGCGCCGGGCACCGGCAAGACCGCGACCGGGCGATTGTGGGTTTACCTGCGCGACAACCGACGATGGAGCCCCAGCGACAAGCCCGCAGCACTGTTCCGTTACAGTCCCGATCGCAAGGGTGAACGGCCACGCGAACATCTCAAGACCTTCGCAGGCTTCCTGCAGGCC
This sequence comes from Pseudomonadota bacterium, assembly GCA_018241045.1. Classification (GTDB taxonomy): domain Bacteria; phylum Pseudomonadota; class Alphaproteobacteria; order Sphingomonadales; family Sphingomonadaceae; genus Novosphingobium. Next base: position 2,034 of record JAFEEP010000489.1, read on the forward strand.
GATGCCTATGCCGGGTTCGAGAAGCTCTACGATCCGAACCGCGAAGAAGGCGTCATCGCGCCCGTGGCCTGCTGGGCACATGTCCGGCGCAAGCTCTACGATGTGTTCAAAGCCGACAACACCTCCGCTGCAGCCGTGGCAATCGGCAAGATCAAGGAGCTTTACGAGATCGAGCGCTCGATTGATGCCGAGCCTCCCGATATCCGGCGACGGGCGCGCAAGCTATCGAAGTTGAAGATCCTCGATTTCTTCGTCTGGGCCGACGACATCCTGGCGCGGGCATCGGCACGTTCACCGCTGGCTGAAGCCCTGCGCTATGCCGTCAAGCTCAAGCCGCAACTCCTCGCCTATACCGACGACGGCCGCCTCGAGATCGACAACAACCTAGCCGAGAACGCGCTGCGCGGCATTTGTGTCGGCCGCAAGAACTGGCTGTTCGCTGGTGCCGACTGCGGCGGCGAGCGCGCCGCCGCCATGTATTCGCTGATCGAGACCGCCAAGCTCAATGGCGTCAACCCGCAGCAATGGCTCACCGATGTGCTCGACCGCATCGGCAAGGGGCATCCAATCAACCGGATCGACGAATTGCTGCCCTGGACTTGGCACTCGCTGGCGTGACCGGAATGCAGGTAAAGGGCGGACCTAACTCTAACGCCTAATCCCAAACAGAACTACGCATCCCAAGCAGTACAGCGCCGTCAGAACGCCGATATCGCGCAATGTATATCGAAATACTTCCATCCTGAAGGTCGCCAAGTCGGCGTGAACAGATGGATGGGTCAATTGATTGGCCCATAACCTTACACACACCCCGAACAGATAAAGCGCGGTAAGGATCACGAGCGATACAATTTTCCAACGGCGCATTGGGATATTCTGGCGGCAAACGACGACCTCCGCAAGCGGGTGTTTCCGAGAAGGCACCTCCTCATACCATCTGTCGTCGGACGCTTACGGCCGTTGTGCACCAAAGTGCAATTTCGCCCGGTCACTCCCCCGTGCAACGAACCGGTTCGATAACAAACCGGAGAGAGTCCATGCGCACCCGTTCGATCGTTTCAGCCGTCGCCCTGGCCACCGCGCTCACCCTGTCGCTGGCGGCCTGTTCGCAGCCCAAGGATACCGCGGCCGACACTGCGGCCAGCGTCTCTCCTACCCTCGCCGCGGCCAGCGACGCAGCGCCAGCAGCGAGCGCAGCCACCACGCCCGCCGCAACACCGAGCGCGAGTGCCGCACCAGTGCCGACGCCATCGGCCTCGGCCACGCCCGCCGCCAAGGCGAAGGTTGCGGCAGCCGCCCAGGCCGCAGCGGCAGTTCCTGCGCCAGCGCCGGTAGCGACCGCAGTTGCCGTCGCCGCGCCGCCGCCGGCCGTCTTTGCCCGCTGCGCGGTGTGCCACAATGCAGCCAAGGGCGCCGAGGACAAGATCGGCCCCAACCTCTACGGGATCTACGGAACCAAGGCCGGCGTGGGCAAATATGCCTTCTCCGACGCGCTCAAGGGTTCGGGCCTGGTCTGGAACGACGACAATCTCGACAAGTGGATCGAAGGCCCGATGACCTTGGTTCCCGGCACCAACATGGCCTTTCCCGGGATCAAGGATCCGGCCAAGCGCGCTGCGCTGATCGCCTATCTCAAGAGCCAGCGCTGATTCAGTATTTCACCGAAAGGCGCAGGCTGGCCCGGCGCGGCGCTCCCGGGGCATAGGCCCGGGGATCGCTGGCGCCGGGCACTTCGCGCAGCACCACCCCGTCGATCTGGCTGAAGGTCGCGAAGCTGGCATAGCGCCGGTCGAGCAGGTTGCGCACTTCGCCCGACAGTTCCACCCCCGGGCCAAGGCTGACGCGCGCACGCAAGTCGACCACGGCAAAGCCCGGCGCGGGGGGATTGTCGTTGCCCTCGTCTCCGGCAAGGATCTGGCTTGACTGCGCGCGCAGGTCAGCGCCCAGCGACCAGCCCCGCCCTTGATAGTCGCCCGACAGTTTGAACACGTGGCGCGGCACGCCGGGGATCAGGTCCCCCGGCGCGACGGCAATCACTCCCGCGGCGTCGGCGGCGGGATTGGCCGGACTGCTGATGCTGAACGCCTCGCGAAACCGGGCATCGGTGAACGCGTAACCCATGCTGGCGCTGACCGGTCCCCGGTGCCACGAAAGCCCCGCTTCGATCCCCTGGCGGCGACTTCTGCCACCATTGATGAAATAGGCGCGCCCGCGCACCTCGGAGGCGACGTGGCGGATCTCGTCAGTGCTGTCCGCCCGCCAGGCGCCCAGCTTCCATGTCAGCGATCCCAGCGCGCCCTGCCCGCCCAGATGCCAGTGCCGCGCGACGACCTGGCGCAGCGGCGGATCGGCAAGGAAGAAGTTCGCCAGCGCGCAGGGCGCGGCGGGATCGGCGCAGGACACCTCCGCCGGGGTCGGCGTACGGTTGGTCTCGGCGTAGCCCGCCTCCAGTCGCAGCGCCTCGGAAACGGTATAATCCAACTCCGCAGAGGGGTTCAGCCGCGCGAAACGGTGCGTGCCGTTGAGCGCGGTGCCCAGCCGGTCCTCGAGCCTGAGCCGGGTTTCCGACCAGCGCACCCCCAATTCGAGCTGTACGCGCCGCGCCAGCGGAACCGCCGCGCTGGCATAGAGCGAAACGTCGCGCAGATGAGCAATCAGCGAGGCCGGGGTGATGCTGCCTTCGTCCGAATGAAGCAGCGGCCCCAGCCCCGTCACCCAGCGATCGGGCTGAAGACTGGCCAGTTCGCTGTTCGCGGCGAACTCGGTGCGCGCCGCGTCGAAGTCCGCACCAGCCGCCAGCCGCAGTGTGCCCACGGCGGTGTCGTGGTCCTTGAGCACTTGCAGCCCGGCGCCCCAGCCGCGGGTCCGCTCGCTGGCAAGATTGCGCACGGCGTAGGTGTCGACGGTCGGGTCGACCGGCACAGCTGCGCCGCTTGTATCGCGCAACAGTTCACCAAAGCCGCTGCTGTCATCGCCGACGCAAAGCAGGGCCGGATCGGCATCGCAGGCGCCGAAATCGGCAAGGTCGCCGTTCTCGGCATCGCGCTTGAGCCATTCGCCGTGGAGCGTCGCCTCAAGCCGCGCACCGTTGCCCAGGTCAACCCAGGGCAATGCGGAGATGCGCAGATAATGGGTGCGGGTCAGGTCGGGCCTGGTGAACACGGCGGCGTAATCGGCATCGAGCAATTGGATCGGGGCGACGCCGTTGCCCGCCAGCTTGCTGACCGTGCCGACCGCGCGCAGCGCCCCGCCCCAGCCGTCGCCCTGGTGCCCCGCCTCGCCGAACAGGCGAAGCAGGTTCGACGGGCTGGAATCGCGCCAACCGCGATCGTGCAGCGCCTCGGCGACGAGCAGCGCGTCGTTCGCTCCCTGGTGCCAGCCCGCGCTGAGCGAACCGCCATAGCCGCCGATGCTGTCGTCCTCGCCGCTGACGCGAAGACCGGGCAGATCGCGTCCATTCCGGGTGGTGAGCAGCAATGTACCGCCCAGCGCATTGCGGCCATAGATCGGGCTCGCCTCACGCAGCTCGGCCCCGGCCAACGCCGCTTCTGGAATCATGTCGAGCGCGACGGTATCGCCGAACGGCTGGTTGAAGCGGATCCCGTCGAGGTAGACCGCCAGCCCCTGTTCGGTGCCCTGCAGCGAGGACAGGCTGTAACCGCGCCAGGCAAGGCTCGTCTGCCAGGGATTGCCCTGGGCATCCCCAAG
>JAFEEP010000048.1 GCA_018241045.1 Pseudomonadota bacterium
GACAATGTTTCGACGTATCGTACTTGGCGTTGCGCTGTGCGCCGCTGCAGTCAGCTCCAGCGCCATGGCGGCCGAAAAGAACTGGACCGCGCCCGACTACAAGCTCTACGCGCAACAGCTCTCGGACGAGACGATGCGGCAGAACAAGGATCTGCTCAGCGTGACGATCCACGGCGTGCCGCCGGGCCTGCAGGGCGTTTACACCATGTTCGCCGGTTCCTACCCCGACCGTATCGGCAATCCCGACGATCCCGATGATATCGACGTGATCAAGAAGGGCATCACCATCGTCGATCCGCGCTGGAACCGCGTCAACGATACGTCGCCAAAGTTTGTCGTCCTGATGCCGATGCGCAACGTGAAGGGCGAGAACATCGGCCTGGTCGTCTATGCGTTCAAGGTGCCGGCCCGTTCGAACAAGTATGAGGCCCCGCTCTATGCACGCGCTCTCAAGCTGCGCGATGCCCTGGCCAAGCGGATCCCCAGCTACGAAGCCCTGTTCAACAAGGCGAACTGATCCCATGACCCGCACGCCGCGTTCGACCCACTTGCTTGAGCGAGAGGTCGGGCGCGGTGTATTCGGGTCCGACATCGCTGGTTACCACGCTGCGCGGGTCAGCTATTCCGATGCCCTGATCGATCGCATCTTCGCCTATTGCGATACGCCGCGGGCCAGGGTGGTCGAGATCGGGCCGGGCACCGGCCTCGCGACGCAGGCTTTGCTTCGACGCGACGTTTCCGCGCTGGTTGCGCTCGAGCCCGATCGTCGGCTCGCTGACCATCTTGCTGCCCGGTTTCCCGATCCGCGCCTGACCGTCTTGGCCGAGGGGCTGATCGAGGCGCAGCCTGGCACGGGTTTCGATCTGGTCTGTTCGGCCTGTGCCTTTCACTGGATCAATCCGCAGGCGGGGCTCGCCAAGGTGCGCGAGGTGCTGCGCCCCGGCGGTGCGGTAGCACTCGTCTGGCACAGCTACCGCAACCCTGACGTCGATCCGTTCTTTGCCGCGCTGCATCCGTATCTCGCCGGGATCGCGCTGCCGCCTTCCGAAGGCGAGAACGGTTACGTCTATCTCGACGCCCGGATGACCGGCGGGATGTTTGCCCAGGCCGGTCTTGCCAATATCGAATTCGCGGTCTTTCGCACCGAACGCCTGCTCGACGCAGGCCAGATGTGCGCGCTGTATGACAGCTTTTCGTTCGTCCGTGTCCTGCCTGACGCGCGCCGGGCGGCCTTGATGGAAACGATCACGCGGATCGTGACGGACGAGTTTGCCGGGCTTGCACCAAATATCGTGCTGTCGCCGCTGCATCTGGCGCGAAGCCCGGTCGCCTCGGCCTAGCAAGGTCGGGAGCTATTGCGCTTCAATCGCGGCCACTTTGGCCAGTTCCCGCTCGGCTTCGCGCGCGGTCAGGGGATAGTAGCCAGAATAGCGCACGCGTTCCTGGCCTTCGCGGCTGAGGATATACCGCAAGAACGCCGTAACCTGCGGCAAGGACTTGCCCGGAGCGAGCCGGATATACATCAGCCGGGTCAGGGGATAGCGGCCCGTTGCGGCATTTTCCGCGGTAAGTGGGACGGCCACACCGTCGTCACCAACGACCGCCAAGACGTGAAGCGACGGCAGACCTTCTTCCAGCCCGCCGAACCCGATGGCGGCAGGGTCGGCCGCCAGGGCCTTGGCTGTTTCGGTGTAAGGCGCCTCGATGGCTGAAACCGCCCACTCTTGGCCCTGAAGCAGTCCCAGTTGCATCGACATGGCGTTGGGGGTCACCTTCGGCGGCATCAATACGTGGATCGGGCGTTCGGCCCATTCACCGTTCAGGCCAAGCTGGCCCCAGCGGGTGATCGCAGGATTCTTGCCAAACACCCTGCGCAATTGGTCAAGGCTGATCGATCGCAACGGGTTGTCGGGGTGAACGAAGATCGCCTGGGCGGTGGTGCGCTGGGGGGTGTCAAATCCGCCGCGTGCCACCGCGATCTCGACCGGGCCGTCCTTACCGAGCGCAGACTGCCATGCCTCGCGCTCCTGCGGCCACAACTCGCGTCCCATCGGGGCAATATCGGCCTGACCGTTGATGAGCGCATGGAAGCCATTGAGCGTGCCGAGGTGCTCCCATCGCTCCCCCTTGCTGACGCCAGGCTGGAGGGCGGCGAAGCGGCACTCCCATCCATCCATCAGATCCTTCATTCCGTCGCTGCCGACGCTGACGATCGCGCCATGCAGGCCCTCGCGGGTCTTGTATCCATGCAGAGCCGGGTCGAGCGGAGCAAGGTATCCGGCTGGAAGCCGGGCTGCTTCACGTGCGGCGTCCGCTGCGGTGAGTGGTGAGAAACCAGGGACCCTGCCCAACGCCGACTGCCCGGTTGGGGACAGGGCGAAGTCGAGGAATGCCGCCGTGACCCGGGGCAGGGGTGAATCGGGACGGCGGTTGACCGCGATCATCGCTGGCGTGCCATCAATCGTGCCGATGCGCAGCAACAGTGGCGCCTTCATCATGTCGCCGCGAAACTGGTGATCGTAAGGCGCCAGTTCGGCGGGCGAGAAGTCGCGGGTGGTCGGCGCGACGTCGGCCAGGCCGAACATCAGGGCGCCAATTGCCTGACTCTGTGCGACGTGGCGCCACACGGCAGGTGCGGCTGTGTTCGGATGAACCTTGCTCCATGCCATGCGCAGGGCGTCCATCGCGGGGGCCATGCGCGGGTCGCCGACGCTC
>JAFEEP010000490.1 GCA_018241045.1 Pseudomonadota bacterium
AGCGAAGCGCCTTCGAGATAGTTCGAATGGGGATCGAGCGCGGCGAGCATCCCGTCGATCGCGCCGTTGACCAGCTTGTCGTCATCGACTTGTTCCACATATTGCGATTTGACCAGCTGGTAGACCGACAGGAGCCGACCGAACTGCGGCCCGGCGCGCCCGTCGACCGCGGCCAGCCCTGCGGTGGTGGCCGGAATCAGGGCAACGGCGCTGACCAGCAGTCCGGCGCGGATCAGGGGGGCGATTTTCATTGCAGCGACCTTTCGCGAAACGTCACCCGCCTTGTAGGCGGTCAAGTCTTAACCTCAGATAGCCTCAGTCGACGGCAATTTCGAGGGGGTTTACCGGCTCGCCCGCCTTGCGCAGCTCGAGCGTGACGACCGGGCGCCCCGGCCCGGCAAGACCGAGCGGCGAACCGGCGACCAGCACCTCCCCGACCTGGGTATCCAGCGCGACCAGGCCGGTGATCACGCTGGTCCAGCCGCCGGCGTGTTCGATGATCACGATCTGCCCGTATCCGGCATAGGGCCCGGCGAATACCACCCGGCCCGGCGCGGGTGCCACCGCCTGGGCCGAGGGATTGGCGGCGAGCGCGATCCCGCGCGAGCGCGGCTTGCCCGGCAGCGCCTCGCCAAAGCCCTGGATCAGCCGTCCGGCCACCGGCAAGCGGTAGCCCGTGAGGCTGGCCGCCGCGCCGGGCGACGCCACTGGTGTATCGACAACCTGGGCGCTGTCAGGCTGCGGCGGACGCAGCACCGGGCCGGGCAGGGCGGCCAGTTCGGCGCGTAGTTCTCCCTGCTGCGCCAGTTCGCCGACCAGTCCACCCAGATCGCGCGCCTGTTCGGCGAGGGCCAGGGCGCGCTCCGCCTCGCGATCGGCCACCCCGCTCGCCTCGCGCGAGGCGAGGCGTTGCCGGGTTTCGAGCGTGGCGAGCGCCTGGCGGCGGCGAGCAAACTCGCCCTCGCTGGCGCGCAGGTCGGCATTGGCCTGCTGCGCACTGGCCTCCAGCGCACGGGCCTTGTCGATCTCGCCGCGCAGGCCAACGGTGCGTCTCTCGACCTCGGGCAGCATGGTCTGCAGCACGGCGCGCAGATAGACCGCATCGCGCAGCGATCCCGGGCGGAGCAGCGAGAGCACCGGGGGGCGGCGCGACAGACGCTGCAGCGCCGCGGTCAGCCGAACCAGCGGTTGCTGATGTTCGGCCAGGCGCGCGCGCAAGGCGGCGCGCTGACCCGAAACCACCGCGATCTGCGCCTGGTTGGCGGCGATCGTCGCCTCGGCCTGCTGGATTCGCGCGGCGAGCGCGGCGCTTTCCTGCGCGGTCTGGTCGGCGGCGGCGACGGCGTTCTTCGCAGCCGCCTCGAGCTGTTCGGCGCGCTTGCCCGCCTGCGCCTGCTGGGCCCGCGCCGTGGCGAGCGCCCGGGCGGCGTCCTGTGGAGTGGCGGGGGCGACCATGTCTTGCGCCGTGACCGCGCCGACCATGGCAAGCGCAACCAATGCGGCAAGCGTCAGGACGAGCGGGACCGGGCGAAGCGTCATCGCGCCGCTTATCCCGAACGATGATAGGGATGACCAGCCAGAATGCTGGTTGCGCGCCACAATTGTTCGGCGAGCATGGCGCGGGCCATCATGTGCGGCCAGGTCATTGCCCCGAACGCGATCAGCAGGTCGGCCGCGTCGCGCGCCTTGTCGCCGTGACCATCGGCGGCACCGATCAGGAACCGGGTCTCGCGCACCCCATCGTCGCGCCAGCGCCCGAGGAGTGCCGCGAATTCCTCGGAGGAGAGCCGCTTGCCGCGTTCATCGAGCAGGACGCTACGTGCCGGGGTCAATGGTTCGGGCAAGGTGCCGCCGGTGTCGGGCAGTTCGGTCAGCCTGACCGGCCAGCCGATGCGCTTGACGTAGCGATCGACCAGTTCCGCCTCTGGCGAACGGCCGATCTTGCCGCGGGCGATGATGTGGAGGCGCATCGGCGGATTATCGGGCGGGACAACGGATCGCGATCCCGCCGGACATCAGGCGCTGCCCGAATCCCCGAAGGCCCACATCCGTTCAAGGTTGTAGAAGCTGCGCACTTCGGGGCGGAAGATGTGGACCACCACGTCGCCCGCGTCGATCAACACCCAGTCGGCAGCGGGCAGGCCTTCGATCCGCGCGTGGCCAAAGCCGCCATGCTTGATCCGCTCAGCCAGCTTCTGCGCCATGGCCGCGACCTGGCGGGTCGAGCGGCCCGAGGCGATCACCATGTGGTCGGCGATCGAACTCTTGCCCTCAAGCGGGATGGAAACCAGCTCCATCGCCTGGTCGTCGTCGAGCGACTTCAGCACCAGTTCGTGAAGCGAGCCCGGCTCCGACGCAGGGAGCGGGGCGGGGACGCCGGCCTCGGCGGCCGGGCTGGGTTGGGCAGGCGTCATTTAAGCGGAAACGGCTCCTCTATGCGGGCGGCGCAAGCAATCATGCGATGTCGGGATCGACGGGATGGTGCGTCAACGGATCGCGCTGGGCAAGGCCGCGGTAACGGTCGGCCCAGTCAGGATCAGCGCGGCGAACGGCAGTCGCCGAGCGCGGATCGGGATCAAAACGCAAATGTATCAGCGCGGGAGCGCTCCATCCTGCCCGGTGCTTCAGGCTGGCGACGGACCGCCGGTAACGGCCGAGCCAGGCTGCCGCGGGGCTCGCGGCTGCGGCGCCATCATAACCCGGACGGGCGATCACCGCAATCGGCATGGTCCGGGCAATCCCGCGCCAGTCGCGCCAGCGGTGCAATTGGGCGAGGTTGTCGCTGCCCATCACCCAGATGAAGCGCACCTTGGGGTAGCGCCGCTTGAGCGCGCGCAGGGTGTCGACGGTATAGACCGTGCCCAGTTCGCGCTCGATCGCGGTGGGGACGATCCGCGTGCCTCGGGCCTGGCGCCGCGCCGAGGCCAGCCGCGTAGCGAGCGGGGCCATGCCCGCCCGGGGCTTGAGCGGGTTGCCCGGCGAAACCAGCCACCACACTTCGTCGAGCCCGAGCGCCTGCATCGCGAACAGGCTGATGCGGCGATGCCCGCCATGCGCGGGATTGAAGCTTCCGCCCAGCAGGCCGACGG
>JAFEEP010000491.1 GCA_018241045.1 Pseudomonadota bacterium
ACTGGTTCCAGGTGGAGCGAAGCCGCGTCGGCTGGTGGACAGCCGCACCGACCACCGCAAGCGGCTGGGAACTGGTCTTCTACCGATCGGCGCTCGCACCCAAGCCCCCGCCACAGGCGCTGGCACGGCTCTTTCGCTCCACGCACCTCGCGCGGCACGCCGGCGAATACGAGGCGGGTCCGCGGTGCGCCGGCCTGGACGCCGGCTTCTCCGCGCTCGAACGGGTCCAGGGCCACCGATGGGTAGCGATCGGCGATGCTGCTGTTGCATTCGACCCAGTTTCGTCACAGGGTCTCTGGCACGCCATTGGTAGCGCGCGCGCCGCAGCCGGGGCTGTCGACATCTATCTGGAGAAAGACGATGTGCGCGGCCTGACCGAGTATGAGTTCCGTTCCTTCGCAACTCTACAGCACCACGCAGGCCAATTGCGCCGCCACTACGAGGAGAAGATGCCGTGAACAACCAACTGTCTTACCCGCACGGCGATACCACGGGTCGGCACATCGGCGGCTTCCATATCCGCCGCATGCCCGCGGCGGACGCGGGACTGGTCATGCCCGCGGCGGCATCGAGCCTACCTATAATGCATATCGAGCCCATCCAGTCTGTGCAGAACCGTCACAACACGGTGCCACTCTCCGCAGGAAAGCAGACTCTTGTGCGCGTGTACCTCGACACGAGTGCGCTGCCCGACGGCGTGCAGCTGCGTGGCGAACTTGGCATCCGAACGGCGAGCGGCGGCGGCGAGGTTTTCGTTCCCAGCATGGATTCGATCACGACCGGCCCCAGCCAGAACGCGAAGGTGCAATATCGCAGGCATGATTTCTCCGGCAGCCTCAATTTCCTGCTTCCGGCATCGGTGGCCTCTGGGAAAAAGTTACTACGTGTCAGCCGCCTCGAAGGCCCAGATGGCGTCCCGCTCAAGGTAGAGGACCTCGCGTTCAAGCTTGCCTTCGTGCGCTGCGCGCCGCTGCGCGTGCGGGCCGTGGGTCTGCAGTACAAGGACCAGGGCAAGCTGTACACACCAACAGCCGACGACTTCGCGTCGCTCCGCTCCTTCCTCATCCGAGCCTATCCCAGCGCCAAAGTGGAGTGGTCGCACCTCGTCGTCGACGCCGACTTCACTCCGCCGTTCAACCAGATGACTCCGGTTCGCGCGAACGCCCAGCTCGCCGCCATCCGCAGCCGCGACGTGAGCGCGGGGATCGACCGGCGCACGCACTACTACGGCCTCGTGAGCGACGGACAAGGGCAACATTTCATGCGCGGGCTTGCCAATGCGATCCCAGGCACCCCCAGTCCACATGCCGTGGCCTGCGGCCCGGCCGGCCTGGAGCAGCTGCCCAACGGTCCCTCGCCTTACACCGGCTGGTATGGGGCACACGAGCTTGGACATACCTTCGGACGGTACCACCCCGGCTTTCCTCCGCTGTACTTCCCGGACGGCCAGAGAAATCCTCGCGGCCAGGATGACAGCGACGACACCTTTCCCTACGCTGACGGTTCCCTCACGCGGGGGGATGATGAATTCGTCGCCTTCGACGCCGGCGATCCGGCGGTGAAGAATGCCGAGATGCGCATCATGCGCGGAAGCGAGTGCTTCGACGTCATGACGTACTTGGACAATCTTTGGGTGTCGGCCTATACCCTTGAGGCTATCCGCTTGCGCCTCAACGACGAAAACAAGCTGGGAGCATAGCCATGGGCAAGTTCCAATCACAGGAAGGCCCGTTCATCCAGGTCGTCGGAACCCTCGACCTGGACAAGGAAATCGGAGAGATCCTCTACGTCAATCCCGCGAGTTCCGCGATCCTGCCAGACGAGGATGGCAGGGAACCTCGGGCCGTGCTGGAAGTGCTTTCCAGGGACGGCATGGTCCTCGAGCAAGTGCACCCCGCCCTGCAGGTGTCAAGTTGCCAGGGAGACGAGGCGGACTCGGTCGCGCTCATCCAGGAGTACCTTCCCGCCCGGGAAGAGGCATCCATGGTTCGCCTGCGGATGGATGACAAGGTTTTGGCCACGTGGGAGGCCGGCGTGGTTTCCGCGCCCGGGGACCTTCAGCTCTCAGCCGAGAGTATGGAGACGGCATCTGGGCACGCGGGGCCGAAGCTGAAGCTATCGGGGCCGGCGCCAAAGACGAGCGGCATCACTTACTCGATCCAGGCGAGGCTGAAACATGCCAAGGTTTGGAGCACGCTGGCCGTCGGTCGCGCTTCGGCCGAAGTGGTGCTCGATTCGAACCAGTTCCCAGGCCAAGCCGAAGTGGAAGTGCGAGTCCTGCGCACCGACGGCTTCACGGACTCCGAGGTCTCTAGGAAAATGATCCAGCTGAAGAAATGACGGCGCCCGTAGCCCTGGCCGAAGAGTTTGTCGACGCCCGTTAAGAACATGTCGCCAGACTCGGCTTCGTTCGTCCAAGTGTTGCTGCCCGAAGCGATCTTGCTTTCCACGGCCACCGCGCCACTGTGGTGCTGTGACATGACCAACAGCATAACGAGCCTCGTCCTCATCCCGCCTGCCGGTGACCAGCTGGTTCCGTGAACAGCGGCCCGTCAAGTGCGCGGCTGACCAAGGTCGGGGGGCGGAGGTAGCCGTCGTTCAACGGCCAAATCTGTGACACGGCAATCAGTCCTAACCAGCCCGATAGGTTTAACCGCCGAAGCCCCTTAATGACCGCATGCTGCTTGCCATCATTGGACTGGCAACTAGGTCGTTTAGGAGCATGTTGCGCCGTGATTAGACAAAATGAACCATTCTGTCCAACGGCTGGGCGCGACCTTCAGCAACGGCGGGGCTTCGAGCCCGCGCTTCTCGCCGTACTTTGGACAAAACAGACAGAGGGCTGGCGGAATGGCAGCAGTCCGAGTGAAGCCGCCGTTCGAGCGACCGATCTTGCAGGGGACCGAGCGACGGCTGCTGGCCGTAGTCGTGAGGTCACGAACGGCAGCTTCGTGGCAGCGAAACTCACAGAAGGCCACCGTGCCTCACCGGCGGCTTCGGGGAAATCCGGATGCCCGGTCTCGGTCGATTACGGGAGGGCAC
>JAFEEP010000492.1 GCA_018241045.1 Pseudomonadota bacterium
AACCTGGCGGGCATAGGGCACGCACTGGAGATAGGGTGGCAATTGCGCGCTGCCGCCGCCAGAAACCAGGCGGCTGTCGTCGACCACGGTATCCGCCAGGGCGGGGCCGGCGATCAGGGCCAGGGCCAGTCCGGCAAGAGGCAGGGCGCAGCGCTTCATCGCCGTGGTTGTGGCCCGGTAAGGTTAGCAGCGGCTTGCCGCTTGTGGTTAACACGGGCTTAGGAAATGCCCGCGACGCTTGCCAAATGCGGCGCAGGCGGTCAGGGGAGCAAGCATGGCGCTTCCCCAGGTCATCATCATCGGTCGTCCCAACGTCGGCAAATCGACGCTGTGGAACCGGCTGGTCGGCAAGAAACTGGCGCTGGTCGACGACCAGCCCGGGGTGACGCGCGACCGCCGTTTTGGCGAGGCGCACCTGCTCGGGCTCGATTTCACGGTGGTCGATACTGCCGGGTGGGAGGACGAGGACGCCGCCACCCTGCCGGGTCGGATGCGCAAGCAGACCGAGGCCGCGCTGGAGGGCGCGGATGTCGCACTGTTCGTGATCGACGCGCGCGCAGGATTGACCCCGCTCGACGAAGAGATCGCTCGTTACCTGCGCGAAAGCACCGTGCCGATCATCGTCGTGGCCAACAAGGCCGAAGGCAAGGCGGGCGATGCCGGGCTGTTCGAAGCCTTTGCCCTGGGGCTTGGCGATCCGGTCGCCCTTTCGGCCGAACACGGCGAAGGCATGGCCGATCTGTTCGATGCGCTGCTGCCGCACCTCGACGAAGGTCAGCGCGCGCGTGACGAGCAAGCGCTTGCCGACGACGACGAAGAGGAAGACGAGGACGCGCTCAACGCCGCGCCGCTCAAGCTGGCGATCGTCGGACGGCCCAATGCCGGCAAGTCGACGCTGATCAATGCCCTGCTCAAGGAAGACCGCCTGCTCACCGGGCCGGAAGCGGGGATCACGCGCGATTCGATCGCGGTTGACTGGCAGTGGACTGACCCCGACAGCGGCGAGGCGCGCGCGGTGCGGCTGATCGACACCGCCGGGATGCGCAAGAAAGCGCTGGTCGTCGACAAGCTCGAGCGGATGGCGGTGGCCGATGCGCGCCACGCGATCGACTTTGCCGAGGTGGTGGTGTTGCTGCTCGACGCGACCCGCGGGCTCGAGCATCAGGACCTCAAGATCGCCAGCATGGTGCTGGAAGAGGGGCGCGCGCTGCTCGTGGCGATCAACAAGTGGGACGTGGCCGAGGATGCCTCGGCGCTGTTTAACGGAATCCGCGCGGCGCTCGATGAAGGCTTGGCCCAGGTCAAGGGGCTGCCGCTGCTGGCGGTATCGGCGCGGACCGGCAAGGGGCTCGACCAGATGCTCAAGGCCGCCTTCGAGGTGCGCGCCGCCTGGTCGAAGCGGGTGCCGACCGGCCTGCTCAACCGCTGGTTCGACGAGGCGCTGGCCAAGAACCCGCCGCCTGCGCCGGGCGGCAAGCGGATCAAGCTGCGCTACATCACCCAGGCCAAGATTCGCCCGCCGGGATTCGTACTGTTCGGCACCCGGCTCGATGACCTGCCGATGAGCTATCAGCGTTACCTAGTCAACGGCATTCGCCGCGATCTGGGTTTCGATGCGGTGCCGGTGCGGCTGACGCTGCGTAGCGCGAAGAATCCCTACCGGAACTAGGGATCAGGACCCCGCGGCCTCGCTCTGCAACTGGACGTAGTTCTGCAGGCCCATTCGCGCGATCATCTCGAACTGTTTTTCGAGGAAGTCGACGTGTTCCTCCTCGTTGCCGAGAATTTCGGCGAATAGGTCGCGGCTGACGAAGTCGCGCACCGCCTCGCAATGGGCGATCGCCTCGCGCAGCAGGGGGATCGCCTCGTGCTCGGTCTTGAGGTCGGACTTGAGGATCTCCTCGACGTTCTCGCCGACGTGGAGGCGGCCTATCGCCTGGAAGTTGGGCAGTCCTTCAAGGAACAGGATGCGGTCGGCCAGCTTGTCGGCGTGCTTCATCTCGTCGATCGATTCGTGCCGCTCATATTCGGCGAGCTTCTTCACGCCCCAGTTGTCGAGCATCCGGTAGTGCAGCCAATACTGGTTGATCGCGGTCAGCTCGTTGAGCAGCGCTTTGTTGAGAAAATCGATGACCTGCGCGTCGCCCTGCATGACCAGTTCCTCTTGTTGCCGATCGGACTATGCGCGCGTCGGGCAGCGGCGGCAAGTCAGCCGGGGACGACCACCGGAAGCTGGGCGCAGGCGCGCTCGTCGATGATGATCTCGGTCGCTTCATCAAGGCAGCTGCCGCATTGCGGCACCTTGCCCAGCGCGGCGTAAACCGCATCGACGTCGCCGGGATGGGTCCGCGCGGCGGCGCGCAGTTCGCATTCACGGATGGCATTGCAGACGCAGACAAACATCTGGCGGGACTCCGGTTCGACCGCCTCTATTTAATGCGAATCGCTCTCAATAGCAACCGATCGTCGCAACGACATCATCCGGCCATAGGTCAGGCAGCGCCACAGCCATTCGAGCGGGCCGTAGCGATAGCGTTCCAGCCACCATTTCGACCAGGCCAGCATCAGTGCCCAGACTGCAAGGACGAAGCCGAACAGCTCGAGTCGCCCGAACCGTCCGAACAGGCCCAGGCCCCAGCCGTTGAACACCGGCACCAGCAGCAGCGAAGTGCCGATGTAGTTGGAGAAGGCCATCCGCCCGGCGGCGGCGAACCGCGTCCCCAACGCGCTTCGGGTCGCGCGCGGCGCCCACAGCGAAAGCAGCGCGGCAAGGCCGAGAACCACGGCAAGGCGTGGCAAGGGGGAGGCGCCGATGAACACGAAGAAGGTCAGATGGAACGGAAAGTCGGCGCGGTAGGCCCATAGGCCCAGGGCGGCGGTTACCGCGGTTCCGCTGGCAACCCCGATCCAGCCCCAGTGACGCATTCGCGCCGGGTCCATCCTACCGCTGAACAGCCCCATCTGGTAAAGCGCCATCCCGATCAGGATCAACGGAATGGTTTCGGTGACCGAAAAGAACAGCGTCTGGCCGATGCTCGGCCCGGCCTTTTCAAGAACCATGTACCGCGCCACGTCGGCGAAGCTGCCGTCGCGGTAGAGATGAATCAGCCGGGCGTTCTCGTGCAGCACCTTGGTCTCGGTTTCGAACAGTTCCTTGCGATGTTCGGGAGTGAGCCGCGCCGCGAGTTCCGGGCTGGCGGTGGCGAGGTAGTTGCCGCCCAGTTGCGCGCCCTGCGCCACGCTGCCGAGCAGGTAGAGCGCCAGCCCGAGCGTGAGCTTGGTGTGCGGCTCCCACCTCAGCGTGCCGAGCAGGGCCAGCCCGCTGATCGCATAGAGTTGCAGGATGTCGCCGTGCCACAGCAGCAGGAAGTGCAGCGTGCCGAACAGCAGCAGCCAGGCCAGGCGCCGCGCCTGTAGCCAGCGGCTCGCCCCGCGCGCCCAGGCCCGCTCCATGAACAGCATCATCCCCGCGCCAAACAGCAGGGTGAACAGCCCGCGCATCTTGCCATCGACCAGCGTGTACTGGATCAGCCAGAACAGCTTGTCCGATGGCGTCGGCGGATGGGCGAGGGCCTGCGGCCAGATATAGGCATTCATCGTCTGCCCGAAGGCGGCGATATTGGCGAAGACGATCCCCAGCACCGCAATGCCGCGGATGAAATCGAGCGTGACCAGCCGGTCCTGGCGCGCAACTGGGGCGCGCTGACCTTCGGCCGCGTAGCTGTCGCTCATCGATCTCCCCCGTCGTTGCCCGGTCAGGCTGCCGCGCTTGTGTAGGACAGCGGCGCGTGGAGGCAAGGCGCGATCGGGGCGGGGTTCAGTTCAGCGTGGGAAGGCAGGAGGCGCCACTGGAGGCGAG
>JAFEEP010000493.1 GCA_018241045.1 Pseudomonadota bacterium
GCGCTCTGTCGGGAGGCGGCGCGAAGGGGCCTGGTGATCACCGACGTCCAGGGCCGACTGGTCGGCGATCTGCGCGCCGTGTCCGTCAACGAAGTGCTGCCGGCTTTCAGAGGCCGTTGACGGACCCGTCCGCGACCGCGTCCCGCGCCGTGATGCAGCGCCGGCGCCGAGTCACGCTGTGTTCGATGCTCCGCTCGAGTTGCTCAGGGGAGCCGCATTGGCCGCGGTGGCGCGGTCTCGCTCCAAGGTCTGGATGATCGTGCCGACCATCTTGTCGGCCTTCGAGGGCTTGGCGACGTAGGCGTTGAAGAGATGGCCGTGCTCCTCGGCCAGTCCGAATGCGCTCATGGCGATCAGCCTCGTGTCGCATTCCGGGTAGCGAGACCTGAGCCGCCGCGCAAGTTCGTAGCCATCCGCGCCGGGCATCTGGATGTCGACCAGCGCCACCTCGAATGCCTTCGATCCGAGCTCTTGGAGCGCCTCGTCCGTACCAGGCGCCTCCACACACTCCGCGCCCTTGGCACGCAGAAGATCCGCCACGGCGCTGCGAACGGAGTCCTCGTCGTCGACGACAAGCACGTGCAGGCCTGACAGGCTGGCCGTGCCAGAGAGCGGGCGGTGTGGCTGCTGGTCCAGCACCTTCACCGGGATGTGCACGGTGGCCCTGGTGCCGCGCCCCTTCTCCGACTTGATCTCCGCAGTTCCGCCGAGTTGCGCGACCAGGGATCGCACGATCGACAGTCCGAGCCCCAGGCCGCGCGCTTCGCGGGTGCCTCGAAACCACGGGTCGAAGACATTCGGCAGAACCTCTTCGGCGATGCCGCAGCCCGTGTCGCTCACCCACAAGGTCATGGTGTGGGGCCCGTCGCCATCCACGTCCGCGTGGATCTCGATGTGGCCATGGTTCGTGTACTTGACCGCGTTGCTCACCAGGTTCCCGATGATCTGCTGCAGGCGCATGTCGTCGGCATGCAGCGAGATGGCCGGGACCGTGACGCGCACGTCGACCCCCTTTCGGTTGGCCAACTCCCGGAGTTCGGTGATCGACGAAGCCACCACTTCGTCCAGCCGCACCGGGCGCTCGCGGATCTCGTAGCCTGCGGCCTGATTGGCCCGCACGAAGGCGGCCAGGTCGTTGGCCTGGTGCATCAGTTGGTCGGCCGCTCGTGACAGCCGCTGGACCGGCTCCTGAAGGCCTTTGGACCTCTCGTCAGCGGTCTTGAGCGCGAGCAGGTCGGCCAGGGCGACGATCGTCTGCAGGGGCGTGCGGAACTCGTGCGAGACCTTGGCGATGAACAGGTCCCGTGTGGCCGCCGCTTCGTTGCGCGCGGACTCGGCCGCCAGCTTGGCTTCGGTGAGTTCCAGCTCTGCGAGGCGCGCGTGGTCAGCCCTCAGGCGATCGCGTTCGAGCAGGGCTCTCGCGAGCCGTTCGCCCGCTGCCTTCGACAGCTGCGCGGACCGGTGCATCGTGAAGCCGAACCCGGCCACGATGGCGGCCAGTCCGATCGAACGCAGGCCGTCGAAGGCCAGATGGGCGATGACCAGCGACGCCACCTGCGGCACGATCATGTAGAGGTAGGCACGCCCTGCCAACGGGGCATACAGGGCCGCCACGCCGGCCGATCCAGCCAGCAGCATCGGGTAGGCGATCTGGGCAACCTCCTTCAGGTGAGGGTAGATCGCCAACGCACCGTAGCCCCACATGAGTCCGGACAGGCCCGCGTTCAGTTCGACCTCGCGTTGCGCTGCCCGCGCCATTGCCGCGTCGAAGGGTTCGCGCAAGCGGTAGCGTTTGCTCATCGACCAGCGCCAGCCCGACGCTGCGAGCCCGAGTGCGCCGAAGACCGTTCCCGGCACGCTCAGCCCGGCCTCGAACGCCATGTACACGACCAGGGCGACCGCGGCCAACAGCAGCGGCACGTTGGCCACAGCCGATACGACGGCGTTGGCAGTCATCGCGCGCGCCGTCTCACCGGCGTCGGGCGAGTAGTCCCCGCCAGCAGCCTTGACCGCGACTTCGACCTGCGGTCCCTCCGCGGCCCTGCCCTGCTCACTCATGTCATTGTTCGTCCTGAGATTGGTCCGTCTGCCCGCTCCAACGGTTCGTCGACTGGTTCTGTTGTCCATGCCCCAGGGTGCTCGGCGTCTGCGCGCCGTCAAGCCCGCCTGCAAGAGGTACGCAGACCGTCTCAACCTGCATCCAACCGCACTGAGGTGAACGCAGAGTTTCCACGTTCCTTCTGCAATGCGGCCCGACCGATCGAAACAGGCCCTGCAAATCGTCTGTAGCGCGGCGCGACCACGGGCGCGCTGCAGCCAATCTTCCCGCCGGTCGGCGAACTCACCGATCGCCCCAACGAGCGAGTTGATGGGTACCCCCCATTGGGGGCCCACGTCGCGGTGCACCAGCAGGAGGGCCTGACGGGTGGTGCTCCGTCGCGTGCCCTGCCGGACACCGGGCGCCCAAATCCGAACCAACGGCGCCGCCGCTCGACCCCTCTCCTGGCTTGCGTCTTTGGGGCTGGCGAAGTGGCCAATGCGGGGACGATTGGGGAAGCAACGTCCCGCGCCGTTGGTTCGGTTTTATGATCCTTTCCCATGGCCACCCAGAACCTTGACCTGTTCGACGACGCCGACCCGGCTGACCAGGTGCGGGCGTACCAGGAGGCCTTCGATCAATGGCTCGATCACCAGCGCACGGCAGCCTCGCGCAAGATCACATTGACGTCCTCCATCCGCGCGTACACGGTGCTGTGGCAGGCTTTCGCCGAGTGGTGCCTGAGTCAGTCACCCGTGATCGGCCTGGATGGCATCTCCGAAGCGGACCTCGGCGCGTTCATCAACAGCCGGCTCGAACCCGCCAACGCGTCTCGTGCAAAGCCCAGCCGGCTCAAGGAGGCCGGGAAGTTCACACCGCGGCACGCATGGCGCTTACTGAAGCTCATCGACAGCGTGCTGGAGATCCGCGCACATGCCACCGGGTCCGCCGCCCCGAACCGAGCAGCGTCCACCCTGCTTCAATCCCGTGAGGATTGGCTCTATGCCAACGCCAATCGGCGCGACGCACTGCCCGACTACCTGGCCCCTTCCGAGGCCCGCATCCTCGTCAACTACCTCTCCGCTGGTCTGCCCCGTTCGGGCCGGCGAGGCGTCGACATCACGTGGCAGGAACTGCGCAATCGCACTGCCGTCGCGCTGCACCTGGGCTCCGGGCTGACCCCCGCGGACGTCCGCATGCTTCGCCTGACATCCCCCGTGCTGCGCACGGGCGAAGAGAAAGGCGTGCCGGGCACCGTCCACGTGCCCGCCTACGGCGACAGCCCGGAACGTGA
>JAFEEP010000494.1 GCA_018241045.1 Pseudomonadota bacterium
AGAAGATGTAGGGCACATACTTCTTGCCGGCCGGACCGATGTTGGCGGCAAGCATATTGTCGACAAAGCCGGTGAAGCCTTCGACCGCCATCTGCCAGCGCCCGGGAACCAGGTCGCGCTTGAGGCCGCCGGCGACAAATACCAGCAGCACCAGCGTGGTCAGCGCCATCCACAGCGCGGAATTGGTGAAGGCGATGTTGTAGCCCGCGATTTCCCAGTGACCGGTGCCGAACAACGGCTCGATCGTGAACTGGTGCATCGGATCGACTTTTGCCCCTTCGGCTGCCACGCGACGTGCCTCTTCACTCGGTTCGATGTCAGCGCGCGAGCCTATTTGGGCGGCTGCGACATCCGGATGATGTTCCTGAAGGCAACGATGATCCCGAGGGCCATCACCACCAGCAGACCCCAGGGCGAGGTTCCGGCAAAACGGTCGATGACCCAGCCGACGAACGCTCCACCCCCGATACCCCCCAGCAATTCGGCCAGAACCTTGTTGCCCAACCGATAACTGGCATCGGCTTCGACATCGGTTCCACCTGGCCTGTTGCGTTCCTCTTCCCGCTCGCGTGCGGCCTTGAGCCGCGCGTCGAGCGCGTCAATTCGCGCATCTTCGCCGATGGGTTCTCGGGCGGGTCGCTCGTCGCTCATGCCATGCTCCTAGCTGGAACGGTCGGCACGGGCAACGGCTGCCCGCCAAAGGCGCCGCCCCCTTAGCAGTCCACGGCCTTGAGTCAACCGCTACAAGGGTCCAATGTTGCACTGCACCCAAAGCGCACAAAAGGCCTCCCCGCCTGGTCTGGCGGGGAGGCCCTGAAGGGGTTGAACGTTGCGCCAGACCTACGGGCAGCGACTATCCCGCTGAGGCGCACCGGCGCCGCGGGTCTGCCACGAACCGTCGGGGGCCTGGTACTTTTCCCCCGGCGCGGTGCGGGCGATGGCGAGGCAGCCCGAGGTGAAGGCATATTCCTCCACCGTGGCGTTGTTGGCCTGGGCCTTTTCGGCATAGACCGCCTTGCGCTTGATGTTGATGTCCTCGGCCATGTGGCGCACGTCGGCGCTCGGCGTCGAGGGGAAGCCGAGATAACCATCGGTCTTTTCGCCCACCTGCCCCGCGGCACGCGCCGCGGCATAGGCCGGGTCGCGGTTCTGCGCGGCGGCAGGCGCGCTGGCGATCAGGAATGCGAGCGCCGCAGAACCGGCGACCAGCGCCAGCGGACGGTGCTTCATGCGATCGGTACGGGCATTCATGGTCTTGCACTCCATCAGAAAATATCCGGGTTATCGCTGATCGTGTTCCCGGCATCGGCCGCGAGACGATAGATAACCTCCTGCTTGATGTTGATGTTGAGTTCGATCACGATCGGCTTGTCCGGTGCGTTGACTGAAACGCACCCGCCGAGCGCGAGCGAGCCGCCCGCCAACACCCCCAGCGCAAACCGACCGCCATAAGCGGCGCTCTGCCGGGTCGACCCCCGTTCCCATTCTTGCGTCCCCTGCATGGGCAGGTTTCTCGCAAGCCTGGCGCGGTTGGTCAATTCGTGGCTGTTCATGGCTTGTCCCTGCTGTCTGAAGGCTGAATATCACTGGATTTTTTGGGCTCGGGGGTTTTCGCCGCCGGGGCGGCGGGCTTGCCGTCCTTGCCGATCAGCCCCAGTTCGCGCGGATCGCGCAGCGCCGAGGTGTCGTAAAGCGAGCGGAACGTGGCGGCGAGTTTCTGGAACGGCGCGCGCACGTTGACGTTGAACTGGATCGGCAGGTGCGCAAATTGACGGGTCAGGAAATTGCGCTTGGCCGTGGCGCCCTGCGTCACCCCGTCGAAGCGGACGCGCGTGACGATCTCGCCATCAAGCTGCCCGTCCATCGCGATCTGCATCTTGCGGTAGTCGATCGAACGCAGCGCCTGGAAGGCGAAATTGGTGATCGCCCCCATGTCCTTGTAGGTCAGCGCGCCGACATAGGAGACGTTGCCGCCGGGCGGGCGCGAGGTCAGCATTCCGCCCTCGATCCGCCCGCCGTTGGCATCGAAGACCAGCGGCAGGGTGCCATCGAACAGCCCCCGCGCCGAGAGGTTGGCGAGGTCCATCCGCTCGACAAAACGCCCCGCCTCGATCCCCGCGACCTCGAGCGTGAAATGTCGCACTTCCGAGGCGCCCAGCACCATGTGGGTCGGCTTGAGGCGCAGCTCACCGTCAAGGAACGGCCATGTCGCCCAGTTGACCACCAAGTTGCGATCGGGCTGGAGCTGGAACGACAGCTCGCCGTCATTCGCCTCGATCCCCGGATTGATGGAGGCGAACCTGAGCCGCTGGTCGGGCGGCGTGGTCAGCGCCAACAGGTCATCGAACATCACCGTCCCCGAGGTGCCCTTGACCGGGCCGAAGGCGGCGGCGAAATCGAGCTTGTCGGTGTGGAAGCGCCCCGAACTGGTGATGTTGCCGCCCTTCCAGTCGATCCGCCCCGTACCTTTGACCGCGCCCTGCGCATTGGCGATCACGCCCAGCGCCAGCGTGGTCAGCGTGGTCGGCTGGAGCTTGCGGTCAAAGACGATCCCAGGGACGCCGAGATCGGCAAAGCCGCGTTCGGTATCGAGATCGTGAACGATCGAGGCGGCGACAATCTCACGATCGCTCTTGGGCTCGCGCAGCACGGCGTCAGCCTTGAACGTGGTGCTGTGCAGTGAGAGCGTCGCGTCGCGCGCGACAAGCGGACGAAAGCGAGCGTCGGCCTGACGGTCCTCGAGCCGGAAGGCGGTGCCGTCCAACGCGAGGTCGCCGCCGCCGAACCGCCAGTTTCCGCTCGCGTCAAGAATGTCGAGCGGGACATTGGCGAGCTTGAACTCGGTTCCCGCAAAGGTCCCGCTACTTGCGGCACCCAGCCTGCCCGTCAGCGTCGCGATCTTCAGCGAGGTCTGCTGGTCAAGCGGGCCGAGCGAGGCGGCGATGTTGCGTACATTCACCGCCCCCGGCCAGGCAAAGCCAACCGCGCCGCTGGTCACGCGGACCGGCGTGGTCCCCAGCTTGCCGCTGAGGTTGAGCGCGGTAGCCCCTGCGGCAAAGCGCGTGCCGCGCGCATCGCTGCGCAGCATGGCACCCTCCGGCCCCGGGCAGAGCGTGACGGCGCGCTTTTCCAGGCTGAGGTTGCTGATCGCGAAACGGTCGAACCGCACGTCGGCGCACTTGCGCCATACCGCCAAACCATGCCGCTGCGACCAGGTTCCGTCGATCGGCAGCGTCAGGTTCTGCGCGATCCCCCCCGGCAGAAGCCCGCTGACCTGCGCCGTTCCGGCAAAGCCGATCTCGCCTCCCGGACGCTGGACCAGGGCAAATTGCGGCATGGCGATCCGGGTATCGCCGGCGCGGTATTCGTGGAGGACAAAGCGCCCCTGGGTCCGGCCGTTGCCCTGCGCCTCGACCCGGCCCTCGATCCACGGCAGCCCGGCTCCGCCAGTCATCACGTTGCCGGTGAAGCGCGGCCCGCCCCTGCCCCCCGCGGCGAACTGGAAACGCGACAGCGCGACGATGTCGCTCCCGCTGGCGCCACGCAGGCTGGCGCGGGGTACTACCACACTGGTCAATGCCCCGGCCTGGCGCCAGACGTAGTTGCCGGAAAGCGTCGCCGCCCGCCCCTCACGCGCCAGCGCGGCACGAACCTGCGCCGCAACCGGCGCGATCAGGGTGCCCTTGCCCGATGCCTCG
>JAFEEP010000495.1 GCA_018241045.1 Pseudomonadota bacterium
ACCTTCTGCCCATCGCTGCTCAGTTCGATGCCGCTGACCAGGTCGGGTGCGGTCTCGAAACGGATTTCCGTGCCGTTTCCGAGCAGTGCCTTGATCGCTTCTGCTGCGCTTGTCTGCTCTGGCTGCGCCAGCTCGAAGGTGGTGCGCACGACCATCGGCCTTGCAGCCGCCTGAAGTGCGGCAGCCAGCTTCTGCCTTTCGTCGGCACTCAGGGCCTGCAGGCGGTGGATGAAAACGCCGACCATGCGTTCTTCCAGCGTCGCATCGGCCAGGTCGCCCAACGCCTTGCGGGCAATGGCGAAGACTTCCTGTTGCGCGCGGCGGCCGATTTCGTGATTCAGGTCCTGCGCTTCCCGCAGCAGGGTCTCCTGGCGCCTGGCGCTCAGCTCGGCGGCATGCTGGCGTGCCGCGTCGAGCAGGCGCTGGCGCTCCGCATTGGCTGCCGCAACCGCCTGGGCAAGCAGGCTCGCCTTCTCCTTGTCGAAGGCGGCATTCTTCCGCTCGAAATCTGCGCGCTCCTCGGCAGCTTCAGCCTTTTTCGCGTCGGCCTCGGCCAGTTCCCTGGCGATACGTTGCTCCCGGGCGTCGATGGCGTCGAGGATCGGGCGGTAGAGAAACCGCTTCAATAACCACACCAGGATCAGGAAATTGACAACCTGCGCGCCGACGGTAAACCAGTCGATGAGCATGATCTATTTTCCAGCCACCTGGGCGATGGCATGGTTCCAGAACGGGTTGGCGAAGAGCAGGATCATCGACACCACGAAGCAGTAGATGGCCACCGACTCGATCATGGCCAGACCGACGAACAGCGTACGGGTGATGGTCGCAGCCGCATCCGGCTGCTGCGCCAGGGATGTGAGCGCCGTGGCCACCGCCCGGCCTTCGCCGAGCGCCGGGCCGATGCTGCCGATGGCGATGGTCAGGCCGGCGGTGATGATCGACACCACCGCGATGAGGGTCATGCTATCCATGGTCATTCCTTCCGTGATTCATGTATTCGCTGCAGGTTCGGGTTCCCGCGGCGACTTGCGCGATCGCGTTGCCGCGGCGACATAAACCGCCGCCAGGATGCTGAAGATGTAGGCCTGCACCATGCCGGTGAGCAGCCCCAGCGCACTCAATGCGACGGGAAAGATGAAGGGCGTGATGGTGAGCAGGATGGCGAGGATCATCGTGCCGCTCATCATGTTGCCGAAAAGACGGGCAGCCAGCGCCAGGGTGCGCGACAGTTCGCTGATGATGTTGAAGGGCAGCATGATCGCCGTCGGCTTCAGGTAGGCCTTGAGATACTCGCCCAGCCCGCAATCGGCGATGCCGAACATCGGCACGGCAATGAACACGCAGATGGCCAGCGCGGTCGTCGTCGACAAGGAGCCGGTCGGCGGCTCATAACCGGGGACGATGGTGAACAGGCTGGCCGTAGCCACGAACAGGAACAGCGTGCCGAGAAAACCGAGATATTGGCGTGGCTGGGCCAGGCCCACCTCGCCAATCTGCGTGACGATACCGGTCACGACGATTTCCAGCAGGTTCTGCCAGCGGCTGCGCGCCAGCCCTTTCGACAAACGCCGCGTCACCAGATGGGAACCCAGTGTCAGCACCAGCATCAAGCCCCAGGTAAAGGCGATGGTGGCGTTGATCTTCAGCCAGCCGTATTGCCAGAAGACGATATCGTCGGGGCTAAGACGCACGCTGGTCCTCCTGGATATGGGCCGGCGGGCGCGTAAGCCGTGCGACGACAAGGCGCGCCACGGTAAAGCCGAGCAAGGCGGCCAGCCAGCGCTGCCAGTCGGCGCCGCAGGCCAGGTAAAAGCCCGCCAGCACGATCACGGTTCGCAACAGCAGGCTGCCGAAAAACCACAGCGCCACCCGGCGCGCCGACACCGCACGTCGTACCGTCCACCACAAACCGCCGAAGAACACGACACCAAGCACCACGCCCACCAGCAGCGTCAGCAGAAGCCGCGGGTCAAGCATCATCGTCAGCCTCCTGTTCGCGAATTTCCCGCCCTTCCTTGGCGACCCAGTGCCATGCGTTGAAACAGCCGAGTACAAGGCCGGCGGCCAGCAGGGCCAGCGTCCACGAGCGACCGCCCGGATAACGGTCGTCCAGCCACAAGCCGAGCGCCGCACCCAGCAGGGTCGGCATCGCCACCGACCAGCCGACCAGACCCATCATGCCGAGTCCCGACCACACCGTCCGCGTGACGTGGCGCTGCGCTTTCAGTTTTCGTGCCGCCTTGACGCCGACCTGCTGGCTGAAATCGGTCTTGCCCGAGCGGGACTTATCGTCCGGTTCATTCATGATCGAGTGCCGCAAAACGGCGGATGAAGCCGCCTTCCAGTTTGGCCAGGACCGAACGCGCGCTTCTTTCCTGTTCGTCCAGATCGAGGAATTCCCGCTCGATGGCCCTGTGGAGTTCGCCCAGTTCCAGGCCGCCGATGGCATTGCGCACGGACACCAGCACTTCGCTGCCGGTCTTGACCAGTACGCCCTCGTCGACCGCGAGGCAGACCTCGCCCTCGGCCCTGGTTTCGTAAGTCAGAATGCCCGGCACCAGGGCTGCAGCGCAGTCGCGACGGTTCGGCAGCAGGCCGAAGGCGCCGGTGCGCGACTCGGCGACGATGCGCAGCACATCGTGCTTCTCGGCAAAGACCTTGAAGGGCAGCAGGATCTTAAGCCGCATGCACGCTGATGGCATTTTGTTCCTCAATTGGCGTGGCCCTGGCCACAGCCTCGTCGATGGCACCGATCATGTAAAGCGCGCTTTCCGGCACATCCTTGAATTCGTCGCGCAGGATGCGTTCGCAACCGTCGAGTGCAACTTCCAGGCTGACCAGTTTGCCCTTCAGGCCAGTGAATTGTTCGGTCGTAAAGAACGGCTGGGTGAGAAAACGCTCCAGCCGGCGGGCCCGCGCCACCACCTTGCGGTCTTCGCTCGACAGTTGTTCCAGACCGAGCATGGCGATGATGTCCTTGAGATCGGCGTATTGCGCCAGCGTCCGGCGGATTTCCTGGGCCAGCGCGTAATGCCGTTCGCCGATGACGCCGGGCGTAGCCATCCTGGAATTCGACTGCAGCGGATCGATGGCCGGGTAAAGCCCCTCGCTGGCCCGTTTGCGCGATAGCACGATGGACGCGGACAGATGCGAGAAGGTATGCACCGCAGCCGGATCGGTAAAATCGTCAGCCGGCACGTAGACCGCCTGGATCGACGTGATGGCGCCGGTATCCGTGTTGGCAATACGCTCTTCCAGTTGCGCCAGTTCGGTACCCATGGTCGGCTGGTAGCCGAGACGAGCCGGCATCTGCCCCATCAGGCCGGAAACCTCCATGCCGGCCTGGATGAAACGGAAGATGTTGTCGACCAGCAGCAGCACGTCGCGATGCTCGTCGTCGCGAAAATACTCCGCCATGGTCAGCGCCGCGTGGCCGACCCGGAAACGGGCGCCCGGCGGCTCGTTCATCTGGCCGAAAACCATCACCATGTTGTCGAGCACGCCGGCCGCTTTCATGTCGCGATACAGTTCCTCGCCCTCGCGGCAGCGCTCGCCGATGCCGCAGAAGATGCTGACGCCTTCGTGCTGACCGACCATGTTGTGGATCATCTCGGTCAGCAGCACCGTCTTGCCGACCCCGGCGCCGCCGAACAGGCCAGCCTTGCCGCCGCGTTCGAGCGGCATCAGCACGTCGATGACCTTGATGCCGGTCTCGAACACTTCGGATCCGGTCGAGCGATGGGCCAGCGCCGGTGGCGCCCGATGAACGCTGCGCCACTCGACATTCGGCTTCGGCAGGCGATCGATGGCGTTGCCGAAGACATCGAACATCCGCGACAGGATTTCCTTGCCGACGGGCGCCAGCAGCGGACCGCCGCTATCGACGACCGGCATGCCACGCGCCAGCCCCTGAGTCGGCGTCAGGGCGATGCCGCGCACACGCTGCGCATCGACCTGGGCGAGGACTTCAATGGCTACCTCGCCATCCTTCCCCGTATGCAACAGGGAATGGATCGGCGGCAGCAGGGACAGGAAAGCAATATCGACGACACTGCCGCGGACTGAAACGATGACGCCAGTGTTCGATGAACCGGTTGAGCGCGCCATGCGCCTCCCTTCTGAATAGCTTCAGTCTAGCAGGGTGTTGATAACTACATCATCAACGTCGGATTCCAGCGTGGCCGGGAAAAATCGACGCTGAAGAACCCCCGCGTGGTTTGGCATGAAGCACTTTCCAGCCGTCCTTCGAGCCGATTCCGCTACCGCAGTTCAGCAGCGCTCCCGTCGCTGCAAAGATGTTGTTTCCCATCCCAGGCCGCACTTCGAGTGGCGCG
>JAFEEP010000496.1 GCA_018241045.1 Pseudomonadota bacterium
GAACAGGTCGGGCTCAGGTCGATCCGCGAAGTAGCCGCGCTGGCGCAGTACGCGCACGGTCGCGACGGCGAGAAGGAAGGCCACGCCGACTGCGGCGAGATGGCCATGCGCGGCGCCGGTATCACTTTCATCAAGGCGGTTGGGATTGACCAGCGCGGCGGCGCGGGGAAGTTCGGCCGAGCATTTGTGATGATCGACCACCACGACGTCGATCCCGGCGTCACTCGCCATGGTCAGGGCCTCGTGCGCCATGGCCCCGCAGTCGACAGTCACGATCAGACTGGAGCCCTGCTGGCCAAGGCGGACCAGCGCTTCGCCCGAGGGACCATAGCCTTCGAGCAGGCGGTCGGGGATGTAGTAATCCGCGGCGTGCCCCAGATCGCGCAGAAGGCGGATCAGCAAGGCGGCGCTGGTCGCGCCATCGACATCGTAGTCACCGTAGATCGTCAGGCGTTCCTGGGTCAGGACTGCCTGGGCCAGCCTCTCCGCCGCGGCATCCATGTCGCGAAACTGCGAGGGATCGGGCAGGAACGCGCGCAGCGACGGGTTGCGATGACGTTCAAGGTCATCGGGCGCCACTCCGCGCGAGAGCAGAAGCTGGGCGACGAGATCGTGGTCGAGCGTGGCCGACCCGCCACCCAGGTCCATGTTGCCGCCTCGCCAGCGCCACAAGCGCCCCGAAAGCGAACGGTCCAGGCCAAGGACGGACGATTGCGCGGAAGTCATGGCCTTGCGCTAACCGATCACGCGCGTCGCGGAAAGTGCTGCGCTGCCTCTCTCGACAATTGACGCGGCCAGCCGTCCGGCCTTCAATGCGCCGGTGAGTGACGGAAAACCAACCCTTGCCATCGTGTGGCATAGTCGGACTGGCGCTGCCCGGGCCATGGCGCGGGCGGCGGCCGACGGCGCGGGGGACGGTGGGCGGTTGCTCCTAGCCGGGGACGTCGAGCCGCAACATCTGCTGGCGGCTTCGGGCTACTTGTTCATATGTCCCGAAAATCTCGCGACGATGAGCGGGGCGATGAAGGAGATGTTTGATCGCTGCTACTATCCGCTGCTTGGCCGTGTTGACGGACGAGCCTATGCGACCTTGATCGCGGCGGGATCGGACGGCAGCGGCGCACAGGCGCAGATCGACCGGATTGTTACGGGCTGGCGCTTGCGCCGGGTGGCCGAACCGATCATCGTCAATCTGGGGGCACAGACGCCGGAACAGATTCTTGCGCCCAAGACGATTCCCGCCGATCGACTCGAGCAATGCCGCGATCTAGGGGCGGCGCTTGCGGAAGGTCTGGCGCAGGGTCTGTTCTAAGTCTTTTCCTTTGTTGGCGCCGAAATCGACCTATTAGCTGCTAGAGGACTCGACTAGGTCCTTGAAATAGTGCCACAGAAGCAAGGTCCGAGGTGTGGAAGTGGGGGAAGCTATCGTTGACGCGCGCAGCAATTTAGAGTTTGCCGACGGCTCTATCCTTTCGCTTGTCTTTGCGAGAGGGCAGCGCCCCGATGGCGATGCGATTGCAGCGATCGGCGCGGTGGCTGGTGGGGCCGGTGCCTTCTCGATCAGCCATCGCCCTGACCCCGATGAAGGCTGGCTGGAATTGTTGTCCAGCGGTCTGACCTTCGATTGCCTGGGGCTTGCGCCGGGGGAGGCTGGCCGGCTGCCTGCGCACGGTGCGCTGCTCGGACTCGACAGTCAACCTTCGGGTGAAGTCGTGGCCCTCAAACCGGGCGATCATATCGCCGCCGGGCGCGGGCTGCTTCCGGTGGTGCGCGTGCTCGCGGCGATCGGTGTGCGGCTTGCTGCCCTGCCCGGAGTTGAGGCGGTGTGCTGGCAACCGGCGGGAAGCTGGATGGAGCCGACCTATTACCGCCGCGTGGTCGGGGATTGGCTCGATGGCGGGGCGTTCCCGGCACTGGGACTGACCTCGCTGCGGCGGGAGAGCAACGGCGCGATGGTTTCCCTCGGGCTGGGTCTGCTGATCGGGCAGGAACTGCGCTTCGAGCCTGAGCGCACGCTCTCGGCAGGGGCGGTTGCGCGCATTTCGGTGCGACTGATCCACGAACTGATCAGCAATGGCCCGCTGAGCGAACCCAAGGAGTTCGCGGGCGCCGATGGCGAGGTGCTGCTCGCGGTGCCGGTGCGCGAAGGCGAGCAATTGCGGGTGATGGTGCGCAAGTGATCGCGCAGGCTTGGTGGAAAGTGCGGAGGCCCTTCCTTGCCTGATCGCATTCGCGCAGGAACCCTCCTGTGCCTGCCAAATCGCCAGCGGATATGCTTTCGCGCGGTCAACCGGCGCGGCGCGCCTGACTATGATCCCGCCTTGCAGCGTCATCACATCCTGCCGCGCCAGGTGCAGACCCGGCCATGCTTTCGCCCGATGCTCACGGCGATCGGGCCGGATCGCCTGTGCTTTGATGATTTCCGTCGGAACGGCCTGCTGCTGCCCGCCAACGACGATGCGGCGCTGCGCGTCGGCCTGCCGCTGCATCGCGGGCCGCATCGCAGTTACAACGAGATGGTGATCGAGCGTTTCGGCCAGATCGAACAGGGCTGGGCCGTGCAGCGCCTGCGCGCGCCTGAAGCAGCCTTGCACGACGCGCTCGAACGGCTCGAACTGCTGCAACGGGCCTTGCGACGCCGCCTGCTCGATCAGCAGCGCCGACTGCGGCTCAACCGCAACGACCCGCTGGGAATCGGCATAGACTTCACCGAGCTTGATGCGATGGCCGAACAGCTTTGGCCCTTGGTCGACCCTGGCCCGTCCTAGCGCAGGGCCATGCCCGCCTTGTCGGCGAGTTCACGTCGGGCCTGATCGTATTCGGCAGCAAGACGGTCGACGCGCTCGGCGACGCTGTCGATCGCCGAAACCGCACCGATCCCCTGACCCGAACCCCAGATGTCCTTCCACGCCTTGGCGTCGGTGTTGCCGCCCGAGCCGAAGTTCATCGCGCTGGGATCGCTTTGCGGCAGATTGTCGGGATCCAGTCCCGCCGCGGTGATCGAGGGGCGCAGGTAGTTGCCGTGAACCCCGGTAAACAGGTTGGAATAGACGATGTCCTCGGCCCGGCCGGAGACGATCGCCTCCTTGTAGCCCGGAACGGCATTGGCTTCCTGCGTCGCGATCCACGGACTGCCGATATAGGCGAAGTCCGCCCCCATCGCCTGCGCGGCGAGGATCGAGCGGCCGCAGGCGATAGAGCCCGAAAGTGCCACCAACCCATCGAACCACTGGCGGATCTCCTGCATCAGCGCGAACGGCGAGAGGACCCCGGCGTGGCCGCCCGCACCGGCCGCGACGGGGATCAGGCCATCGGCGCCTTTCTCCACAGCCTTGCGGGCGAAACGGTCGTTGATCACGTCGTGCAGTACGATGCCGCCCCAACGATGCACCGCCTGGTTGATATCCTCGCGCGCACCAAGCGAGGTGATGACCATCGGCACCTGCCATTTGGCGCAGACCTCCATGTCCTCCTCAAGCCGGTTGTTCGATTTGTGGACGATCTGGTTGACCGCGAAGGGCGCGGCCGGGCGATCGGGATTGTCGCGGTTGTGCGCGGCCAGTTCCTCGGTGATGCGGTGCAGCCATTCGTCGAGCACGCCTGAGGGGCGGGCGTTAAGCGCCGGGAAGCTGCCGATTATGCCCGCCTTGCACTGGGCGATCACGAGGTCGGGGACGGAAATGATGAACAGCGGTGAACCGATGACGGGCAGGCGGAGACGATCGAACGGTGCAGGAAGCGGCATACGTGGTAATCCCCGGTTTCGGCATGATGAGTTTTCTTATGAGACTGATTTGCCCCTGTCTATGGACTTGCGCGAAAGCCAGCGATTCGCCTAGCCATGTTGGATGGAACCGCACGTTCTGGCTCTGGCGTGTGACGCGGCGCATCGCTTCTCGAAGCGGCGCGTCGAACGCCTCACGCTGGAGGCCGGGATCGGCGTGGTCGGCGATGCACACGCCGGGCGCAGGGTGCAGCACCGCTCGCGCGTGGCGAAAAACCCCCTGGCGCCCAATCTGCGGCAGGTGCACCTGATTCACGCCGAACTGTTCGCCGAACTGGCTGGCAGCGGATTCCGCGTCGAACCCGGCCAGATGGGCGAGAACGTCACCACGCAGGGCATCGACCTGCTCGGATTGTCGTGCGGCACGCGGCTGCGGCTTGGCGGCGCGGCGCTGATCGAGATCACCGGCCTGCGCAACCCATGCCATCAGATCGACGGATTGGCCAAGGGGCTCATGGCGGCCACGCTGGACTATGCCCCGGATGGTAGTCTGATCCGCAAGGCGGGCGTCATGGCCGTGGTCGTCACCGGCGGCGAGGTTGCGGTAGGTGATCCGATCGTGCTTGAATCGATCCCCTTGGTCCACGAGCCGCTGGAACCCGTCTAACCGTTGCCGACGCCCACCGTGCCGGTGCGTTCCAGCTTGCCCCAACCGACCATGCCGCCGCGCAACGCCGCTGCGATCGAGCGGATCACCACCGTGTACATCAACTGGCGATAGACCAGGCGCTGGGCCAGCATCAGCCCGGCGGGGAAACGTTGGCGTGTCGGTTCGAGCCGATAGGCGACCCAGCCTGCCAGCAAATCGATCGAAACGAAGGCGACCCAGTAGATGCCCATCCGCAGGACGTCGCTCTGGGTCTGGGCCCAACCGTGCTGGTGGACGCGCACCGTGGTGCCGATGATCGAGATCAGCAGGGCCAGGTCGATCAGCGGGGAAATCGCGGCGAACAGGATTTGGAACAGCCAGGCTTGCGGCATACCGAACCAGGCCAGCCCGCGCGGGCGGCCCTTGCGCAGCACGGCGCGGTGCTTCCACAGGCATTGCAGAGTGCCGAACGACCAGCGGAAACGCTGCTTGGACAGCGCCTGGAAGGTTGACGGGGCCTCGGTCAGCGCGATCGCCTCGACATCATAGGCGACGCGCCAGCCGCGCCGCTGGATTGCGATGGTCAGATCCTGATCCTCGGCCAGGGTATCTTCGGGATAGCCACCCACCTCGTCGAGTGCTTGCCGACGCCAGGCACCGACAGCTCCGGGGACGACGGTGATCGCCCCCAGCGCATCGAGCGCGCGACGCTCGACGTTCTGCGCGGTGACGTATTCGATCGCCTGCCAGCGGGTAACCAGGTTCTCGCGATTGCCGACGCGGGCATTGCCGGCGACCGCGCCGATCTTGGGATTGACGAACCAGCGCACCAGTTTGCTGATCGTGTCGGGCTGGAACTGCGTATCGGCGTCAAGCGCAATGATGATCTCGCCGTTGGCATGGAGCAGGGCGCGGTTGAGCGCGCTGGCCTTGCCGCCGTTGGACAATGTCAGCAAGGTCACGCGCGGATCGCCCGCGAAGTGGGTCGCGACCAGCTCGCTGGTCCTGTCGCGCGATCCATCGTCAGCAACGATGACCTGCAGGCCGGGATAGTCGCTGGCTAGGATCCGGCTGATCGAGGCGACGATCACCACTTCCTCGTTATAGGCGGGGATGATCACCGAAACGGTCGGGTTGAAGGAGTCGGCCTCCTTTGGCGCGGTACTCTTGCGATCGAGCAGGGCCAGCGTGGTCATCAGCACGGCGCGGGCTATCCCCAGCGCGATCGCGAAGAAGAAGGTCCAGCGCAGGGCCGCGCCCAATGTGGCGAGAATCGCGAAAAGCCCGATGTCGGCGCGGATCGCGGCCTGCTGCTGGCCAGCGACCACGGGCATGACGTCATCACGGCTGAGGCCGGCGAGCTGCGAAACGGGAACGAGTTGATA
>JAFEEP010000497.1 GCA_018241045.1 Pseudomonadota bacterium
ATGAAAAATGCCGCCGCGCCGGAGTGTATTCGGGATTGATCCCATGCCCGCAACTGGCCCGCTCTGTAGCAGGGTTTTGTAGCAAAACCCCAGCTAGGTTCCGGCGCCGGCGAGAAAGCCTGCATTTATGCGGGTTTGCGGGAAAACTGGCTGGGGCGGCAGGATTCGAACCTGCGAATGCCGGTACCAAAAACCGGTGCCTTACCACTTGGCGACGCCCCAGCAGGAGGCGCGCTCATAGCAGAGCGCGCCGGTCCGGCAAGGGGGTCTGTCACACCTCGGCTAGTGCGTCGAAGTCGCTGGCGCTGTGGCGTTCGAGCAGGCCGGTCAGCGAATTGACTTTCTGCCCGCGTTTCACTGCCGGGCGCGCGCCGATTTCGTCGACCCAGCGGCCCACGTTGGCATATTCGTGCAGCGACAGGAACGTCGCAGCGTCGTTGTAAGCCAGGCCGCGATATAGCAGGCCGAACCAGGCATAGGTCGCCATGTCGGCTATCGAGTATTCGTCCCCGGCGAGGAATTGCGCCTCACCCAGACGGTTGTTGGCGACGTCGAACAGCCGCTTGGTTTCCATCGCATAGCGGTCGATCGCGTATTCGATCTTGATCGGTGCATAGGCGTAGAAATGCCCGAAGCCGCCGCCGATGAACGGGCCGCTGCCCATCTGCCACATCAACCACGACAGGCATTCGGCCCGGCCCTTGGGGTCGGTGGGGATGAATGCACCGAATTTTTCCGCGAGGTGCAGCAGGATCGCGCCGCTTTCAAAAACGCGGATCGGCTCCGGCCCCGAACGGTCGAGCAGCGCGGGGATCTTCGAATTGGGGTTGATGCCGACGAAGCCCGATCCGAACTGGTCGCCTTCGCGGATGTTGATGATCCAGGCGTCGTATTCGGCGCCGTTGAACCCCGCCGCCAGCAGTTCCTCGAACAGGATCGTTACCTTTTGCCCATTGGGCGTGCCGAGCGAATAGAGCTGGAAGGGGTGATCCCCCACCGGCAGCTCCTTGTCCTTCTGCGCCCCTGCCGTCGGCCGGTTGATCGCGGCGAATTGGCCGCCGTTTTCCCTGTTCCACGTCCAGACCGCAGGCGGGGTGTATTCGGTATCGGCCATGGGGCAGCTCCTTCTTGGCGTGCGCGTTGCAAGGTGCAACGTAAGCCGCGACGGAGGCTTTGCAAGTCAGGCGATCAGAGCTTTACCACCCAACCGTGCGGGTCGGGTGCCTGCCCGCGCTGAATCGCGACGAGGCGGTCCTTGAGCTTGCGGGTGAGCTGGCCCGGCCCACCCGATCCGATCACGAACTCGCCGTCGCGATCGGCAACCTTGCCGACGGGCGTGACCACCGCCGCCGTGCCGCAGGCGAAAGCCTCGACGAGATGACCAGAGGCGGCGTCGGCGCGCCAGGCGTCAAGGCTGTAGGGTTCTTCCCGCACGTCGAGTCCTTCGTCGCGGGCAAGGGCGATCAGGCTTTCGCGGGTGATGCCCGGCAGGATCGTTCCGCCCAGCGGCGGGGTGATCAGGCGGCCATCGTCGAAGGCGAAGAACAGGTTCATGCCGCCCAGTTCCTCGATCCACTTGTGTTCGGCGGCGTCGAGGAACAGCACCTGGTCGTGCCCGCGTTCGAACGCCTCGGCGGTGGGGACGAGGCTGGCGGCATAGTTGCCGCCGCACTTGGCTGCCCCGGTGCCGCCCGGCGCGGCGCGGGTGTAATCCGAAACCCAGATCGACACGGCAGGTGCACCCGACTTGAAATAATTGCCCGCCGGGCTGGCGATGACGATGAACTTGTACTGTTTGGCCGGACGCACACCGAGGAATGCCTCGGTCGCGATCATGAAGGGACGGAGGTATAGAGAGCCACCCTCGACGCTGGGGAACCAGTCGGCATCAACTGCGACCAGTTGCTTGATCGCATCGACGAACATGGCCTCGGGCAGATCGGGCATGGCCAGCCGTCGGGCCGAGGCGTTGAAACGCGCGGCATTGGCCTCGGGGCGGAACAGCGCCATCGAGCCGTCAGACAGGCGATAGGCCTTCAGCCCCTCGAAGATTTCCTGGGCGTAGTGCAGCACCGCCGCTGCCGGATCGAGGCTGAGCGGGCCGCGCGGGCCGATCGTGGCGTTGTGCCAGCCCTTTCCTTCCTCCCAGTCGATCGTGACCATATGATCCGAAAAGGCCTTGCCGAAGCCCGGATCCGCCAGAATCGCCGCGCGTACCTCCGCCGCCGTTGGGACGGGGTGGGGCAGGCGGGTGAACTGGGTGGCCGGATCGGCGAGCGTCGCCATGTGCTGGGTGTCCTTTTGATTCTGGAAGCGCGCTCTTGAATGAAAATTACGCGAAGTGCAAGACTGGCGTAATAATCAGCAAGTGCCTTGAATATCCCTCTCGGGGATAGGCCGTGCCGTGCCGATTTCCAAGAGGCAGAAATGAGAAGGGCTGCCCCGGTCAATCCGGAAGCAGCCCTTCGCATGGTCAGCGGCCGGAAAGTGCCGCTCACGAAGCCTCTATCGCCGGTCTATCAGCAATAATGCTCCATGGAACGGGTTACCGACCTCCCTGCTGAACCATGAGACATCGGTCACCTCCTTTCGCGCTGTTGAAGCCAGGTTCGCCTTCCCCTGCGGGTTGGCTGGGCCGGTTTGGAAATCCGCGCCGTCCTTGGGCATAGATGTGAATCATTAAGCGCCGCACAACAAGTCTTGCAGTTATTTTTTTTGGCGTCAGAATCCGTGACTTCGGGCCTGCGCCGGAGGTTATCCCCAAATCGCCGCAGGAACGGTCAGCGACAATCCTCGATCACCCG
>JAFEEP010000498.1 GCA_018241045.1 Pseudomonadota bacterium
AAGCACGCGCCTCGGGCGCGGTCAGCTCCGCCTCCTTCGACGACACCCCGCCCGCGCCGACCCGCTCGGTCACCCCCTCGACACCGATCAAGGCACGACGGCTACGGTCGATCACGCAGTCGATCGCCGCCTGCTGGAACGAGGCGGCGATGTCGGCGGCTTGATAGACGCCAGACTCTTTCGCCCGCAGCACCGCACTCTTGAGGCCGGCAAAGCTGAAATGCGGCTCCGCGCTGCCCAGCAGCGGGCGTGGCAACGGAACCTTGCGCGGATCGCCCGCCAGAGCGGCCTTTTCCACCGCCGGCCCGCCGGGAAAGCCAAGGCCGAGGATCTTTGCGGTCTTGTCGAAGGCTTCGCCCAGCGCATCGTCGATCGTGGTGGCAAGGCGGCGATAGCGCCCCACCCCCTCGACCCGCAGGATCTGGCAATGCCCGCCCGAAACCAGCAGCAGCAGATAGGGGAATTGCAGCGCCGCATCGGCGAGGCGCGGCGAGAGGGCATGGCCTTCGAGGTGATTGACCGCGATCAGCGGCTTGTTCGCCGCCAGGGCCATCGCCTTGGCGGTGACCAGCCCGACCATCACCCCGCCGATCAGCCCCGGCCCGGCGGTGGCGGCGATCGCCTCCACCTCGTCAAGCGTCACCCCAGCATCGGCCAGCGTCGCCGCAATCAGCGGGGTCAATCGTTCGGAATGCGCGCGCGCGGCGATTTCGGGAACGACTCCGCCATAGGGCCGGTGCGCCTCGTCCTGCGAGGCGATGCGCTGGGCCACGATCCGCCGATCGCCGTCGACCAGCGCCGCAGCGGTTTCGTCGCAGGACGATTCAATGCCAAGGACTAGACCCTGTGTCATAGGGGTTTATGCATCGTGACCGCGTCAGGAAGCTCGCTGGATAGGAGCAGGACGCAGCGCGGGCTGGTTGCCCGCGCAAGGCTTGCGATGCCGCCAGCGAGCTTCCTGAGGCGACCGCGCAGCGGCGGGCTTATTTTGCCCCAGCGCAGCGTTGCTCGTCGGTCACTATGGCAAGCATGGCTCCCTCCTCGCGCCTCGCGCTGGGACAAAATCAGCTCCGTCACGATACATCAACCCCTATGACACAGGGTCTTCCCCCATGTCCTCTTTCCCTTAGTGCCATTGCGGGCTAGCACAAGCCGCCATGCCCATCCGTCCACTAAAGCTCGGCACCCGCCGCTCACCGCTCGCCTTGGCCCAGGCCGAGGAAGCACGCGATCGGCTGATCGCCGCGCATCACGGATTGGCGGTGGAGATCGTCCCCGTCACCGCCAGCGGCGACAAGGTTCTGGATCGTCCGCTCGCCGAAATCGGCGGCAAGGCGCTGTGGACCAAGGAACTGGATGCCTGGCTTCTGTCGGGCGAGATCGACTTCGCGGTCCACTCGCTCAAGGATGTGGAGACGCTCCGCCCCGATGCCATTGCCATTGCCGCGGTGCTCCCGCGTGAGGATGTGCGCGACGTGCTGGTCGGGGCGACCTCTCTTGCCGACCTGCCGCCCGGCGCGCGGATCGGCACCAGCGCCCCGCGCCGCGCCGCGCAGGCACTGTACCTGCGCCCCGACTGCGAAGTGGTGACGTTCCGCGGCAACGTCCAGACCCGCCTCGCCAAGCTGGCACAAGGTGAGGCTGACGTGACCCTGCTCGCACGGGCAGGCCTCAATCGCCTGGGGCAGGAAGCGGTCGGGGTGCCGCTGGAGCCGGAACACTGGCTTCCCGCCCCGGCGCAGGGCGCGATTGCGATCGAATGCCGGGCGAGCGACTCGGCAACCCGCGCGTTGCTTGCTGCAATCGACGACCGCGCCAGCCACGAAGCAGTCGCCGCCGAGCGAGCGTTGCTCGCCGCGCTGGGCGGCAACTGCCACAGCCCGATCGCCGTGCTGACCGAGCGCCCCGACGACGAAACACTGGTCATGCGCGCCGCGCTATTCAGTCCCGATGGGCAGGAACGCATCGAGGGAGTGACCCGCTTTGCCCCGCGCGATCCGAGCGGCCCCGCCGCGCTCGCCGCCGACCTGCTCACCCGCGCCGCGCCTGCGATCCGCCAGCACTTTGACGGCATGGGAGGAGGCTGAGCCATGGTCCCGCTGGTCGTGATCCGTCCCGAGCCCGGATGCGCCGCCAGCCTTGCCGCGGCGCGGGCCGCCCGGCTTGAGGCGCATGGCTTTCCTTTGTTCGAAGTCGTTCCACGCAGTTGGGAAGCGCCCCTCTCCAGCCAGTTCGACGCGATCCTGGGTGGCAGCGGCAATGCCTTTCGCCACGGCGGCAAGGGCCTTGTCGCGCTGCGCGACCTGCCGGTCTATGCCGTGGGCGAAACCACCGCCTCCGCCGCGCGTGAGGCCGGGTTCACCGTCATCGCGATAGGCAACGGCGGGATGCAGGGTCTGCTGAGCGAACTGCGCCCCGAACACCGCCGCCTGCTGCGGATCGTGGGGGACGAGCGGGTGCCGCTGACCCTGCCGCGCGGGGTGACGATGGACGAGCGCGTGGTCTATGCCAGCGTTCCGCGCGCCATGCCGCCCGACCTGATCGCGCTGCTGCGCGAGCCGACGATGATCGCGCTCCATTCGGCTGACGCCGCACGGCACGTCGCGGCACAATGCGTGACTCACGGGATCCGCCGCTCGCTGCTGCGGGTGATCGCGCTCAGCCCGCGCATCGCCAGCGCGGCTGGTGACGGATGGGGCGAGGTCGCGACCGCGACCATGCCCAATGACAAGGCCTTGCTGGCCTTGGCAGTGCAGATGTGCCAAGACCCCGGCCCCAGAGGTCGCGACTGACAGGGATTTCCCGAACACCTTATGCCCGAAAACTATTACTCCACCGCATCCTCACTGCGCGCCGCCAAGCGTGGCCTTTCGCTGCGTATGCTGCTCGGCTCGGTCGCGCTGGCCTTCGTCGGCGGTGCGGCACTGGTCGGCTATCTGCTGTGGGACGGCAAGATGGCGATCAAGACCGATGGCTTCGCCGTCATGTCGAGCGAACCTGCGCCCAGCGCCAGCCCGTCATGCGCCCTCGCCGCCCCGACAGCGGCCCCCGCACCGCTGGCCAGCGCCAGCGCGGCGCCGATCCCCGCAGCAACCGACCAGCGGATCGCCTCGCTCGAGCAGCGCCTCGCCCGGCTTGATCTTCAGGCCGCCGCCGCCGAGGGCAATGCCGCCCGCGCCGAGGGCCTGCTTATCGCCTTCGCCACGCGCCGCGCCGTGGAACGCGGTGCTCCCCTCGGCTACCTTTCCGACCAGCTCAAGCTGCGCTTTGCCGCCGCGCAGCCCGGCGCGGTGCAGACCGTTATCGACGCCGCCGCCAGGCCGATCACGCTGGACCAACTTGCCGGACAGCTCGACGCGATGAGCGCGAAGCTGACCGACGCCCCGGTGAACGAAGGCGGCTGGCAACGCCTGCGCCGCGAGTTGTCCGGCCTGTTCGTGGTGCGGCATGACGACACGCCATCGGCCAATGCCGAAAGCCGGCTCGAGCGCGCACGCCTGATGTTGCGCACCGGCCAGGCCGATGCCGCAGCCGACGAAGTAGCCCGGATGCCGGGTGCGGCCAGCGCCTCCACCTGGATCGCGGATGCCCGGCGCTATGCCGGGGCCGAACGCGCGCTCGATTTGATCGAGACGACGGCCCTACTCGATCCCGACAAGCTCAAGACGGCAAGCGGGCAAAGCGTGAAGCAGCCCAGCCCCGCCGGACCAAGCCCCTCGCCCGCGCCCTAGGCGCGCAGCAGTTCGGGCAGGTCGCCCGACATCCCGCGCGCCTCGTCCATGAAGAACTTCTTGAGCCAGCCCGAGCGTTGCACCGCTGCCATGCCCAACCGCCGCACCGCGCTGGGCAGCTTGCCCGGAATGCCGAACAGGCGGACGATCGCGTCGGTCGTGGCCATCACCGTGAAGCTGTCAAGGCTGCGCCAGCGCTCGTAGCGCGCCAGAACCTGGGCATCGCCCGGCTCCAGCCCCAGCCGCATTCCTTCGGCCAGGCATTCGACCAGAACGCCGACATCGCGCAGCCCCAGGTTGAGCCCCTGCCCCGCGATCGGGTGCATTCCGTGCGCCGCATCGCCGACCAGCGCCAGCCGCGGCGCGACGATCCGCCCGGCATGGTGGAAGTTGAGCGGATAGCTCATCCGCGGGGCAGCCAGCGCAATCTCGCCGAACACGCCCTGCAACCGCGCCGCCATTTCGCCGACGAACACATCATCAGGCAGCGCGATCACGCCCTTGGCGTCCTTTTCATCGAAGGTCCAGACCACCGCGCTGCGGTGGCGCCCGTCGGGCAGGTCGAGCAGCGGCAGCAAGGCCAGCGGCCCGGCGGGATAGAAGATCTCCCACGCCACACCCTCATGCGGCTTTTCGTGGGTGATCGCGGTAACCATCGCGCGGTGACTGTAGTCCCATTTGGCCGAAACCAGTCCGGCCTCGGCCCGCGTTGGCGATTGCCGCCCCTCGGCGCCGATCAGCAGGTTGCCTTCGAGCACTTGCCCGTCGCTTAGCGTCACCGCCACGCCGTGTTCGCCGCGCTCGCGCAGGATGGGTTCAACGCCGCTATGCCAGGCGATCAGCGGTTCGGCGCGGGCGGCCTCGAACAGCGCGATGCGGATGTCGCGGTTGGCGTACATCCGGCCCAGCGTGCCCTCGTCGGGCTTGGGCTGGAAGTCGATCCGCCCCGGCTTCATCCCGTCGGTCACCGCGATCGCTTCGATCGGACAGCCGAGCGGGTCGAGCCGATCCTTGAGGCCGATGTTGCAGAACAGGTTCCAGCTCGCGGTCGAAATCGCCGAAGCGCGTCCATCAACCCCTTCGGCGGTGAGCTGTTCGGGGGTGGCCTTGTCGACCACGTGGCTGGATATCCCCTGTCGCGCCGCCGCGAGGGCCAGGGTCATCCCGACGAGGCCGCCGCCAAGAATCGCCAGATCGCGTCTTTCGCTCATTTCCGCCCCCCGCAGGTATTCCCGGCGCCGCCATC